>CAVJHW010000001.1:0-64507 GCA_963649395.1 Coriobacteriaceae bacterium
CTTCAGTCCTGGGGCTTTTATAAGGGAAGTGAAGCGGATTTCCGCAAGAGCTACAATGAATATGTGGCTGAAAGGGGAGGGGCGACCATTACCTTCCAGACAGCCCTCCAGACGGTGACCAAGATCTTCTTCAGCAAGAGCAGTGCAGAGCTGGAGGATATGATGGCGGCAGTCATGGCAAATGCCAGCAGCCTGGATACAACCACAATCTGGAAGAAGTGTATCGGTACCTGGACCGACCGTACAACAGCGGAGCGCAAGAGCTGGTTTGATACCTTCTGGAATACCTTGATCGAGAAGCAGCCGGTGGTGGGGCAATCCGTTGCCAGCTATCTGACAGATACCGAGAAGAAAGAATTGCGGGAGGCCATGAATACCCTGATTGATGTAGTTTTGCGCCTTGTTGAGGTGGATTACAACAATTATGTGGCAGATTGGAACAAGAGTAAGGCTTTGGACGGAGATGTCACCACCAGAATCACGGATGGCATTACCAATACCAATGAAAACTATGTTGACAACTACCCCTGGCAGGTGGTAGTTGGTACCCTGGCTAATAATGTAACAGCGATTGCTCAGGCTCATTATCCGGAGGTCAATTACGCATGGCTGCGCTCCTATGACAGCTTCTATACCGCGGAAACCAACAAGACTTATCAGATTGTGACAGACGTGGTACCCTCTGTGGAAGACAAGCTGGAGGAGGACGGTACTACATTGACCTTGCGTACATCCACCAAGGGAGCCGGTATTTATTACCGGATGAAGAAGTCCGGGGATGCCGACTATGGGGACTGGAAGCCCTACAATAAGCCCATTACCCTAGCCTCTGACCCGAATGCGGATGTTGTATATGAGGTGCAGATGACTGCCGTATATTGCGGAAATACCTCTGATGTCGTAACCAAGACCTACACGATCGGCAGAACCTACAGTGTGAAGGTCAATGGAGAGGTAGTTGGCAGCTATCGTGCCGGACTTGCGGTGGAGATTGACGGAACAGGAACAGATACCACCAAGGCCTTCAAGGCTTGGACCAAGGCAGTTTCTGTGAAGGGCGATGAGGTTAAGGATATTACATTGGCAGATATGACCAATGTGGTGGCAAGCTTCACCATGCCGGAGGCAGATGTAGAACTGACAGCGGATTATGTTACCCGCATCAGCAGTCTGACTTTGACGGTGGATAAGCCGGTAGCGAATACAGCCTTTGCCGAAACAGGAGTCCTTTCCTGGATAGGTTCCGATGGAAATGAGAAAACAGCAACCGTACCGGTACTCTGGAAGGAGATCAAGGAGGACAGCAGTCGTCTGGTTACCGGAAAAGCCGATTATGGCACCACTTATGCGGTTGTACTTTCCCTGGCTTCGAATGTGCAGGAGGATCTGGTATTTGCCTATGACCTTTCTAAGGAAAATGCCCAGGTAGTATACAGTGGTGAGGCAGCCCAGCAGGCAGCAAGCGTTTCTGTGGATGACAAGGGCAAGCTTCAGCTGGAAGGAAATACCATTGTAACGGATAAGGCGAAGATTACCGAAGTGCCGGATCTTACCTTGGATGTTACCGATGACACTACAGAAACAGCCCTGAGGGCATTGATTCCCCAGAATACGGTGGTTCTGACCGAGATTGGGGACAGAAGCATACCTCTTGACCTTTCCAACCTGGATTTGTCCGCTTTCCTGGTGGACGGTATCGTGAAGACCGGAGGAAGCTTCACCCTGCCGCTGGATCTCTCAGCAGTGACGGATCTGCAGGCGGAGGAAGACAAGCAGAATTTGAAGGTGAATCTCAACGTACATGCGAAGCCGGTAACGGCGGCTCCGGTGATTGTAACAGAGAGCGGCACCTATGATCAGACAACATTGACTATTACCATGACCTGTGAGACGGAGGGGTCGACCATCTATTATCAGGTGAATGGCAGTGCACCTCGGGTTTATACAGAAGGCAGCGTGGTATTGACCGGTGAGGAGGGCAGAAAGTCCAGCTTCTTTGTGACAGCCTGGGCAGAAAGTGATCTGGGAGGCAAATCGACCGGGACATCGGCAGCCTATGTGTTGAATAATCCCTTCACCTTGTCCATCAATGGGAAGGATACCGGCTTCAAGACCGAGGGCCTCTGGGATACTCCCAAGACCTACTCCTATTACAAGGGTGACAAGGTGATCATTGTAGCTCCCAGCGAGGGCGGTGAGCAGTTCGAGCAGTGGGAGTCCATTCCGGCGGGTGTCAGCGGAGACAAGACCAGCGATACGCTGACCATTGACAGACTGACCGGCAATGTGGAATTGACAGCTATCTACAATCCCATTGTTGCACAGCTGGATCTGACGATGGAAGCCCCGACACTGGGAAGAGAGCTGGCAGAAAGCGTTACCCAGGCTTATGCTACGGTAGAGCAGCAATATGATATCACAAAGTATATCAAGAAGCTTGTATGGACACCCAATGACAGCATGCCCACCTATGACACGGCTTATACAGCCAAGCTTGCCTTTGACACAGAGGCCGGAGAGGCAACCATGAAGTATATTCTCTCCGACAAGCTGGTGGTGAAGGTAAAGGATACCAGCGGAGAGACAGTAGAGGTGAGTGCAAGAGTGGCCAAGGAGGGGGATCAGGAAGTCCTCTATGTGACCTTCCCCAAGACAGCTAAGGCTAAGCTTATCTCCGTGGATCAACCGGGCAGCATCGGCGTCTCCAGAGAGGATGCGGCGGTTGGCAATTGGAACCTGCCGATGGAGACCAACCTTATCCTGTCGGATAATACCTCGGTGAAAACGGCCATTACCTGGACGTCAGAGCCGACCTTTGATGCCTCTAATTTGGAGGCCCAGACCATGACCATTACAGGCACGGTTGCCATACCGGAGTATGTGGATCCGGGTCAGGTATCTACCGAGGTCAGTCTGACAGTAATTATTGAGTCCGCACCGTCGGTTGTTATGCCGGAGGCATCCCTGGCGGAGGGTACTTATACAGAAGCGCAATACGTGCGGCTGAGCTGTGAGACAGAAGGAGCAAGGATTTATTACACCCTGGATGGCTCTGAACCCACAGAGGCAGAGAGTGAGACCTGCAAGCTTTATCAGGAGGGCGAGACCATCAAGGTTCTGGATGGCACTCAGACTACTACCCTGAAGGCGATTGCTGTGAAGGAAGGATTCTGGTCCAGCGGGACGGCGGAATATGTCTATCAGAAGCAGGAGCCGACACCGACTCCGACTCCGACTGAGACGCCGACCCCAACTGAGACACCGACTCCAACTGAAACACCGACTCCTACCACGACCCCGGATGGACAGAAGCCGAGCATTACTCCGGATGGACAGACCCCAACGGCTACGCCGACCGGCTCTGCGAATTCCGGCAGTAAGACCTCCGGAACCAGCAAAACAGCGAAGAATGTGAACACGGGAGATACCACGAATTCCCTGCCCTGGGTGATTGCCCTGGTGGTATGCTGCGGAGCTTTGGGAGGCCTGGTGGTCTATCGGGTCAAAAAGAAAAGTAAGAAGTAAGCAGAAGTAAGCGATAAGTAACCCTGGTTACAGGGTCAAAAGCCTAAGCCCTGTGGGATTTCTCTATCCCACAGGGCTTTTGACATGGTAACCAAAGATATTTTGACACTCCCGCGGAATCTATGCTATACTGTAGGATGAAATTGCTTCCGGGAGCGGAGATGGAATCCCCAGCCGAGGAAGCTGTATTTCGGGAGGTGAATGAGATGGAGGATTTGGGAGTGACCAAGGGCTTTGCGGGCGTTGTAGGCCATGAGGAGATCATCGCTCACCTGCAACATGCCATTTGCAGGGACAAGGTGTCCCATGCATATATTTTCAGCGGGGAACAGGGTTCGGGCAAGAAGCTGCTGGCTTCCTTATTCGCCATGACCTTGCAATGCCGGGACAGGGGTCAGGAGGCAGAGCCCTGTATGGAGTGTATTTCCTGCAAGAAGGCTTTGACAGGGAATCAGCCGGACATCCTCTGGGTGACCCATGAGAAGCCCAATTCCATCGGCATAGATGAGATTCGCAATCAGGTCGTCAATGACATAGCCATTAAGCCCTATGAGAGTCCTTACAAGATCTATATCATCGATGAGGCGGATAAGTTGACCTTGCAAGCCCAGAATGCCCTCCTGAAAACCATCGAGGAGCCCCCTGTTTACGGGATTCTCCTGCTGCTGGCGGATAATCCGGAGGCTTTGCTGCCTACCATTACCTCTCGCTGCGTGCAGCTGAATCTGAAGCCGGTGGGGGATAGTCTGGTGAAGGAATATCTGATGGACCAGATGCATATTCCTGATTACCAGGCGGAGGTACAAGCTTCCTTTGCCCAGGGGAACGTGGGTAAGGCCAGACAGATCGCCGGTTCGGCAGAATTCGGGGAGCTGACGGACAATGCTTTGCGCCTGCTGAAGCATTCTCGGGAGATGGAGGTCTATGAGCTGGTGGATGCGGTGAAGGTCATGTCTGCCGATAAGCAGAATATTCAGGATTATCTGAACCTCTTCCTTATCTGGTTCCGAGATGTCCTTCTGTTCAAGGCCACCAGAGAAGTAGATCATCTGGTATTTAAGGAAGAGATTAATTCTATCAAGGAACGGGCTGCCATCAGCTCCTATGAGGGCCTGGAACGGATCCTTGAGGCAATTCATACAGGGGACAGCCGCCTGCGGGCCAATGTGAATTTTGACCTGACTATGGAACTGCTGTTCCTGACAATCAGGGAGAACTAGGCATGATCAGAATCATTGGAGTTAGATTTAGAAATGTGGGGAAGGTCTATTATTTTGACCCCACATCCCTGGATATTAAGGCTGGGGACTCTGTCATTGTAGAGACAGCCCGTGGGGTCGAGTATGGCAGGGTGGTGCTGGGCCCCAGGGAGGTGGAGGAAGGAAAGGTCCTCCAGCCTTTGAAGGCGGTATTGCGGATCGCCACCCCCAAGGATCAGGCAAGGGAAGAGAATAACCGTCAAAAGGAGAGAGAGGCCTTCCAGCTGTGCCAGGAGAAGATTCGCGCCAGGAATCTGGATATGAAGCTGATCGATGCGGAATATACCTTTGACAACAGTAAAGTACTATTTTATTTTACCGCAGACGGCCGGGTGGATTTTCGGGAGCTGGTGAAGGATCTGGCTTCTGTCTTCAAGACCCGGATCGAGCTGAGGCAGATTGGCGTGAGGGATGAGACCAAGATCCTGGGGGGCATAGGCATCTGCGGACGCCCCCTTTGCTGTCATACCTATTTGTCGGATTTTATCCCTGTTTCTATCCGGATGGCCAAGGAGCAGAGCCTGTCCCTGAATCCGGCCAAGATATCCGGAACCTGCGGACGATTGATGTGCTGCCTGAAGAATGAGCAGGATACCTATGAGTACCTGAATAAGCAGCTTCCCCGGGTGGGGGATCTGGTCCTTACTCCGGAAGGGGTAAGGGGAGCCGTGCATTCGGTCAATGTCCTTCGCCAAACCGTAAGAGTTTTGATTGAAGAAGGGGACGAGAAGGAATTGCAGGATTATCCTGTAGGAGACCTGAAGATAAGACCAAAGACTCGGAAGAACCCCGCAGAACACTCCCAGGCCAATTCAGAAGAGGCAGGGGAGGAGAGGGGCAAGACCCGGGGAAAAGAGGAGTCGGAGAGAAAGGCAGACGGTAAGGCCGGTTCCGAGAAGCAAAAGGAGAGAGAAAAAAACAAGGGCAGGGACCGCAACAAGAGTCGAGGCAAGGAGAATGCCAAAGACCGAGACAGGAATCCAGAGAAGAACCATGCCAAGGAGCACGGTAAGGAACACAATCCGGAGACAGCGGAGCCGGGAAGGGGACCGGGAAGAGATCCGGGAAAAGACCTGGGAAAAGACCTGGGAAAAGAACGAAGACGCAGCAAAGAGCGGAGAAAAGCCCGCAACAGTGAGCAGGAGGGTTTGTAACGTGCAGGAGATATTGAGGGAGCATGAAAGCCTAGATGATCTGCAAAATGGCTTCTTCATTATCCAGTCGGAGGAAGGCTTCCGCTATGGCATAGATGCCGTTCTTCTGTCGGGCTTTGCCAAAGTGAAGGCAGGGGAAAGGGTTCTGGATATGGGAACCGGAACCGGAATTCTCCCTATCCTTCTGGCGGCTAAAACCCAGGGAGAGTCCTTTACAGGCCTGGAGATTCAGGAGAAAAGTGCCGATATGGCTGCCAGAAGTGTGAGATATAACGGCCTGGAGGACAGAATCCGAATTGTACAGGGAGATATGAGAGAAGCCGCCGCCATCTTTGGCCCGGCTTCCTTTGATGTGGTGGTCAGCAATCCCCCTTATATGACAGGCAATCATGGCCTTTTGAATCCTCAGGCGGCTAAGGCTATCGCAAGACATGAGATTTTGTGTAACCTGGAGGAACTGGTGAGGGAGACAGCTGCTGTTCTGACCTCCCGGGGACGATTCTATCTGGTACACCGCCCCTTTCGTCTGGCAGAGATTATGGGGATGCTGATGAGATATGGTCTGGAACCCAAAAGGATGCAGCTGGTCTATCCCTATGTGGACAGGGAGCCCAACCTGGTTCTGCTGGAAGCTTGCAAGGGGGGGAATCCCCGCATTCGGGTGGACAAGCCCCTGATCGTTTATGAAAAACCGGGGGTCTATACGCAGGATATTCGGGATATCTATGGAGACGGGCGATAGGAGGGATTCCGTAGGCTATGGAGCTGCCGTGTCCGGAGGAATGAGAAGAATCGGTTGGGCTGAAAGTGGGCGAAAAGGACGGAGAGCAAGAGGAAGACGAGATGGCAGGAACCTTATATTTGTGTGCAACTCCCATCGGGAATCTGGAGGATATGACCTTTCGAGTGGTGCGGATCCTGAAGGAAGTGGATCTGATAGCGGCGGAGGATACCAGGAACAGCATCAAGCTGCTGAACCATTTTGATATTCATACTCCCATGACCTCCTATCACGAATATAATAAGATAGACAAGGGTCGGGCTTTGGTGGAGAAGCTGAAGGAGGGAAAAAGCATAGCCTTGATTACGGATGCCGGCATGCCGGGGATCTCGGATCCGGGGGAGGAGCTGGTGGCCTTTGCCTGGGAGGCCGGGATTCCGGTGACGGTTCTGCCGGGTGCTTCTGCCTGTGTCACCGCTCTGGCTTTGTCGGGTCTTCCTACCCGGCGCTTCGCCTTTGAGGCCTTCCTGCCTTCGGATAAGAAGGAGCGTAGAGAGATTCTGGAGGAGCTGAAAGAAGAAACCAGAACCATCATCCTCTATGAGGCTCCCCATAGACTTTGTAAGACCTTGGAGGAATTGCAGGAAAGTTTGGGTCGGGAGCGGCTGGTGACGGTCTGTCGGGAATTGACCAAGAAGCATGAGACGGTCCTTCGCACTACCCTGGGTCAGGCTTTGGATTATTATCAGGCAGACCCTCCTAAGGGAGAGTGTGTGCTGGTTTTAGCCGGAAAGCCCCGGGAGGAGAAGATCCGAGAACAACAGAAAACCTGGCTGGAGATGCCTCTGGAAGAGCATATGGCCTACTACATCCAACAGGGCATGGAGCGAAAGGCCGCTATGCGGCAAGTGGCCAAGGATCGAGGCTGTTCCAAGAGAGAGATATATCAGGAAATCATGAAGAAATAAAAAAGAATAGAAGGGAAGGTGTATGGTCATGGGAAGCTTTATCAATTCCAGAGCCCCTGTAGTGAAGTTCGCAGCCTCCGTCACAGATCCCTACTTTGTGGATAAAACGGAGATATTGAATGACATTTTCCCCTTGTTGACCAGTTATGATAATAGCATCTGTGTGACACGTCCCAGAAGGTTTGGGAAAACCATGGCTGCTGTCCTGATCGCTTCCTTCTTTATGAGGGAGACAGATTCCCACTCCTTATTCCATTCCCTGAAGATTGCTGATTCTGCCATTTATGAGCAGGAGATCAACAGCAGAAATGTCATCTATATTGATTTCAGTGAAATCTTCCCTGGCGTTGCGGATTATTCGGCGGGAATTCGCCGCTTTATGGGGCGCTTGCGGAGAGATATCAGAAAATATTATCCGACGGTGGAGATTACGGAGGAGGATACGGCGGGAGATCTGTTACAAAATGTTTTCGATGAGACCGGCGATCGCTTCCTTTTTGTGATAGACGAGTGGGATGTTCTGTTTCACCTGCCCTATGCGACCCATCAGAATAAGGCGGCCTATCTCCTCTTTCTGCGAGATCTGCTTCGCGGAAGAGCCTATGCATGTGCTATTTATATGACGGGGATTCTGCCGATTGCCAAGTACAGTTCCGGCTCTGATCTGAACACTTTTCGTGACTATACCATGGCCAATCAGGAGCGATTCAGTACCTGCTTTGGTTTCACCGACCAGGAGGTGGATAGCCTGTATCAACGGTATCTTCGATTAGAAAAGGCTCCGGCTCTTAGCCGGGAAGACTTGACCAGGTGGTACGATGGCTATGCCTCCGCCGCAGGGGTCAAGCTCTATAATCCCCGCTCCATTGTGAATGCATTGCACGAAAATAAGATTGCTAATTATTGGACCTCTACCGGGCCCTATGATGAAATTGCTTATTATGTAAAAAATGATGTAGACAGCGTCAAAAAAGATATGGCTCTTCTGGTTGCCGGTGAAAAAATCAGGACGAATGTAGACGAATATAGCTCGACCTCCCTGTCGCTGGACAGCCGGGAAAGGATTTTGTCAGCTATGGTGGTATATGGTTTTCTCACCAGCACAGGGACAGAAGTCTATATTCCTAATTGCGAGCTGATGGAGAAGTTCGAGAATCTGTTAAAGACGGACAGATCCCTGGGATATGTCTATCGTTTGGCAGAAAGGTCTGAGAGAATGTTACGGGCAACTCTGGCAGGAGATACGAAGACCATGGAAGAGATTCTTGCCTATGCCCACAATACAGAGACTCCGATTCTGAGTTACAATCATGAGACAGAATTATCCGCAGTGGTGAATCTTGTTTATCTGGCAGCAAGAGACCTCTATGAGGTGCATCGGGAGGATAAGGCGGGAAAGGGATTTGTTGATTTCATCTTTTACCCGCAAAGGCAGACAGAGGACGGAATGATCCTGGAATTGAAGGTGGATCATTCGGCGGAGGAAGCTATTGCGCAGATAGAAGAGAAGGAATATATTCTTGCCTTTGATGGAAAACCGGGTGAGAAAAAGAAGTATACAGGCCGAATTCTTGCGGTGGGAATCGGCTACAACAGTAAGACGAAAACGCACGAATGTGCCGTGAGAATTCTTCGAGAGAAAAGATAAAGACCCCGACTGCTTGTCGGGGCTTTTCTTTACAGTGTTGCGGGGTGAATGGCTTGCTTGTCTCTTTTTCCCAGCAGGGCAAGCCACAAAGTCAAAACCAATGCCGCAGCGGAACAGATCCCCGCGAAGATCAGGGCTGCCGTATAATGTCCGGTACTGGACTTCAAGGCGGTTGCTGCCATGGGTCCCACCACTGCAGCAATGCCGTAGGCGGTGAAGACGATGCCGTAGTTGATCCCCATATGCTTGCTTCCGAAGCTATCTGATACAATGGAAGGATAGGTGGCCAGTACACCGCCGAAGGTGACCCCCACCAGGACGATGGCCACCAGGTAGGTGGGGAAGGAATGGCTGTTGGCCATAAGAATCATATCCAGGGTGCTCCCGGCCAGACAGATCATAAGGGTGGGATAGCGTCCGATGGAATCAGACAGGCTTCCCATGATCATTCTGCCTCCGAAATTGGCCAAAGCCAGGATTCCTACCAGCATAGCTGCCTGTCCGGCATTGATGCCCGCCAATTCCTGCCCGATGGCGGAGGCATGACCGATGAGCATCAATCCGGCAACGCAGCTGCCCAGGAATACCATCCAGAGCAGGTAAAACTTGCCGGTTTTCATCATTTCCTGCCAGGTACAGCTGTTGCCTGGCTTTATCTCTGCCCCCGCCTGGGGGGTGGTCATCTTCTCCGGAGCATAATTCTCCGGCGGGGCGTCTACCGGCAGTGACGCAAGAAGAGAGATAACGAAGAAAATCAGCCCCAGGATTCGGAAGGCCGCCAATACGTTGAACTGTACCAGCAAGGCATTGGCCACCGGCGCCAGAATCAGGGGAGCCAGACCCATGGCTCCAAGGACCAGGCCGGAGGCGAATCCCTTCTTATCCGGAAACCACAGGGTTGCCGTGGTTACGCAGGGATTGTAGCGAAGACCGCAGCCGATGCCGCAGCAGACGCTGAAGAAGAGATACAAAAGGGGCGTGTTGGAGGCGAAGCCCGTCATCAGCCAACCGCCGCCAAACAGGACGCTGGAGACCAGCAGAAGCTTCCTGGGTCCCACACGATTGATCAGCTTGCCTCCCGGAATTCCGAAAAAGGCATTAATCAGAAGATAGAGGGAATAGGCCAGGGTTACCATCCCATAATCCCATCCTCTGGCATTGGATAAGGGAAGAGCAAATACACTCCAGGCGTAAGCGCCTCCCAAACAAAAAGAATTTACGAACAGTCCACTGAGAATCAGATAACGGTTTTTGGTTTTTTTCTCTCCCATAGCTTTTCCTTCCTTCCTTTCTTTCTTTCCTCTATTGTAGTCCTCCCGTGGAGTTTTGGCATTATTCACAGTGGCTAAGTTGACCGTTGGATTTTGTCAAAATAGACAAAGTGGCTTTTGACCCTGTAACCAATTTTACTTTTTTTTAAGGTTTTGTCCTGGCGATTTATGCTATAATACCCCTAACTATCACGAAAAACACCGGAGAGGGGCTGACAGGTGGGAAGAAGCTGTCGCTGTTGTCTGGGCATGGCTGCGGCAGCCAGTAAAATTATGCGTGCAAAAGGGGGTATTTTTTTGTCTTCCTATGTGGAATTAAGAGAGGTTACCAAGGTTTATAAGATGGGAGAGGTTACGATCAAGGCCTGCGACGGCATTGATTTTGAGATCCAAAAAGGGGAATTTGCTGTGATCGTGGGACCCTCCGGAGCCGGTAAGACCACGGTGCTTAATATCTTGGGAGGTATGGATACGGCTAGCGGCGGCCTGGTGCGGGTGGACGGCTACGACGTGTCCGGCCTGAAAGGGCGGCAGCTGATCCAATACCGCCGGGAGGATATCGGCTTCGTCTTCCAGTTTTATAATCTGATGCAGAATCTGACAGCCCTGGAGAATGTGGAGCTGGCCTTGCAGATTTGCAAGAATCCCCTGGATGCGGATCAGGTCTTGGGGGAGGTAGGACTGGGAGAGCGGAAGAACAACTTTCCGGCCCAGCTGTCCGGCGGTGAGCAGCAACGGGTAGCCATTGCCCGGGCCTTGGCCAAGAATCCCAAGCTCCTGCTCTGTGATGAGCCTACGGGTGCTTTGGACTATGTGACGGGCAAGTCCATTTTGAAGCTGCTGCAGGATACCTGTCGGCAGAGGGGTATGACGGTAATTGTCATCACCCATAATACGGCTCTGACTCCCATGGCGGATCGGGTCATTCATATCCGCAGCGGCAGAGTCAGCGGGATGGAGGTTAACTCCCACCCGATTCCGGTAGAAGAGATTGAATGGTAAGAGCCCATGAAAAATATGCTTAGAAAAGATTTTTTCCGAGAGATAGGCAGGAATGCGGGACGCTTTATCTCTATCTTCTTCATCGTTTTGCTGGGAACAGCCTTTTACGCGGGCATCCGTTCCTCCAGCTACGATATGAAGTACTCGGCAGACTGCTACTATGACGAGGCCAGGCTGATGGATATCCGGGTGCTGGGCAGTTTGGGACTGACCGACCAGGATCTGGAGGATATGAGGGCAGTTTCGGGGGTGAAGTCTGTAACAGGCGGTCATACCCAGGAGGTCCTCTGTGATACCCAGGACCAGGAACTGGTATTGAAAATGATTGCCCTTACGGAGGATGTGAATTGTCTGACCCTGCAGCAGGGGCGGCTGCCGGAAAAGGAAGATGAGTGCGTAGCGGATGTGGTTCTGCTGGAGCAGAAGGGATATCAGATCGGTGATACCATCACGGTGGAATCCGGCACGGAAGATTCTCTGGAGGATTCCCTGACCCAATTGACTTATACCATTGTAGGTGCAGGCAATCTCCCTTATTATGTGGATTTGACCCGAGGCGTGGGTTCCATCGGAGACGGCTCGATAGACGCCTTTTTGGTGGTTCAGCCCCAGGTATTCAAGCAAGAGGTTTATACAGAGGCTTATGTGCTGGTTCAGGGAGCCGAGGAGCTCTTAAGCTATAGCGATTCCTATGAGGACCTGGTGGAGGAGGCTGTGGACAGGCTGGAGGCCATCAGCGACAAGGCAGTAGACCGCCGCTACCAGGAGGTATATGCGGAGGCAGAGGAGGAGCTGGAGGATGCCCGCAAGAAGGTAGAGGATGGTCAGAAGGAGCTAGACGATGCCAAAGCAGAGCTGGAGGATGGTCAAAGGCAGCTGGCAGAGGCGGAGACCACCTTGCAGGACAAGGAGCAGGAACTAAAGGACGGCCAGGCAGAGCTGGCCCAGGGGGAGGAGGAGCTGGCCGACAGCCGTCAGCAGCTGGAGGATGGCCGCCGCCAGATTCAGGAAGCAGAAGATCAGCTGGCCCAGTCGGAGCAGACCCTGGCCGATGGCTGGGCCCAATATCAAGCCGGGTTGGCTCAATATGAGGAGAATAAGGCTTCCTTTGATCAGAAAAGGGCAGAATATGACCAGGGGTTGGCAGCTTATACTGCCGGAGAGACCCAATATGAGCAGCAATATCAAGCTTATCAGGCAGCGGCAGCCCAATACCAGGCCATGGGGCTGGATCCGGCAAGTGATCCCCAGCTTCAGGAGGCTAAGGCGCAGTTAGATGCTGCCCGGCAGGAGTTGGATGGGACAAAGAGCCAGCTGGATGCCGCTGCTCTTCCGATAGGAGAGGCAGAAGCTCAGCTGACGGCGGCCAAGGCGACTTTGGATGCTACCGAGACTCAATTGGCCCAGGGGCAGGCCGCCCTGGAATCCGGCAGACAGGAGCTGGAGGCTAAGAAGGCAGAGCTGACCTCGGGAGAAGCTCAGATTCAGTCGGGAGAGGCAGAGCTGGCCCAGGCCAGGGCTCAGCTGGAAGATGGACAAAAGCAGCTGGAGGATGCCCGTCAAGAGTTGGAAGATAAGAAGCAGGAGCTGGCCCAAGGGCAGGCAGATTACCAGGAGGCCTATGCCGAAGCACAGCCGGAGCTGGAGGATGCCAGACAGCAGATTGCAGACGGTCAGAAGGAGCTGGAGGAGCTGGAAGCAGGTCAGTGGTATGTGCTGGACCGCAATAAAATTTCCTCCTGTGCCAGCTATGGCCAGGATGCGGAGCGGATGAAGAATCTGGGCCAGGTATTTCCCGTTATGTTCTTCCTGGTGGCAGCCTTGGTAAGTCTGACAGCCATGACCCGTATGGTGGAGGAACAGAGACTGCAGATCGGAACCCTAAAGGCTTTAGGATATAAGAATCGCACCATTGCCATGAAATATTTCAGCTATGCCATGCTGGCCACGGTCAGCGGCAGCATAGTGGGAGTTTTGCTGGGGGAACAGCTCCTGCCCTATGTGGTGCTGGATTCCTATCAAATGATGTATACCGGTATGCTGGAATGCCGAACCCCCATCAACTGGGATCAGGGAATCATGGCTCTGGCGGCTGCGGCTGCCAGCACAGGAATCGCCACCCTGGCAGCCTGTCTGAATCAGCTGAGAGCCAAGCCTGCGGAGCTGATGCGGCCGGAGGCTCCCAAAGGGGGAAAAAGGGTCTTTCTGGAAAGGATCACCTTCTTGTGGAAACGCCTGTCTTTTACCCACAAGTCCACCCTGCGGAACCTGATCCGCTATAAGAAAAGATTCTTTATGACCATCATCGGCATCGGGGGCTGTATGGCTCTGATGCTGGTGGGCTTTGGCCTGGAGGATTCCATTACGGAGATTGCCAAACGCCAATATGTGGATATCTTCACCTACGATGCCTCCGTGACCCTCAACAGCAAGGCCACAGACCAGGATCTGGAGGCCTTTACGGAGGCGGTAGAAGACAAGGAGGAGGTGGCCGGATGCCTTCCGATCTACCAGACCAGTGTGGATCTGGAGGCCGGGGACAATACCCGAAGCGCCTACCTTTACGTGCCCTCCGATACCCAGAAAATCGCTGCTTATCTGACCCTCAAGGATCGAAAGACCGGGGAGGGATATGCCTATCCCCAGGAGGGAGTGGCATTGGCGGAGAAGACGGCCAAAATGCTGGAGGTTTCTGTGGGAGATACCATAGAGATCAAGACCAGCGAGGACAGCAGTCCGGTATCGGTTCAGGTGACAGAGATTGTGGAGAATTACATTCAGCATTATGCCTTCCTGTCTCCGGCTACCTACGAAGACCTATTTGGCGAGAAGCCGGACTATAATACCATGTATATCAACTACAAGGAGGAGGATAAGGAAGACCAAACGGTGCAGGAACAGAAGCTGGGCCGGGAGCTCATGGGCTGGAAGGCCTGCTCCGGGGTATCCTTTGTCTCTGAGCTGGAGGGTCAGATCCAGGATATGCTCCAGAGCCTCAATATCGTCATTTATGTCCTCATCTGTTCCGCCGGTCTTCTGGCCTTCGTGGTTCTCTACAACCTGAACAGCATCAATATCACCGAGCGCCAGCGAGAGCTGGCCACCCTCAAGGTATTGGGCTTCTATGACGGGGAGGTAGCCTGGTATGTCTACCGGGAAAATATCCTCCTCACCATCATAGGCATTCTGGTGGGTGCCGGTATGGGAGCCGCCCTGCATCGGGTCACCATCCTGACTGTAGAGGTGGATCTCATGATGTTCGGCCGCGTGATCAGTTTCCTGAGCTATCTGAAAAGCGGGATCATCACCCTCTTCTTTTCCGTTCTGGTCAACGGCGTCATGTTCTATCGCCTGCGACGGATTAACATGATAGAATCTCTCAAGAGTGTAGAATAGAATCATTGCATTTGGGACCGACAATTGATATAATGGAACTAAATTACAGAACGGGAGAAGGCAAGCGTCTGTAAAATAATTAAGCAAAGGGGTTGATGTTATGAATATCACCATCAGCGGCAAGAATATTGAGATAACACCTGGTTTGAAAAGCGCCGTAACAGAGAAGTTAGGGAAGTTAGAGCGGTACTTTACACCGGATACCAAGGTTATCGTTACCCTCAGTGTTGAAAAAGAAAGACAGAAGATAGAAGTTACCATCCCTGTGAAGGGCAATATCATTCGGTCCGAGCAGGTCAGCAATGATATGTATGTATCCATTGATCTGGTGGAAGAGGTGATTGAGCGGCAGCTTCGCAAGTATAAGAATAAGATTGTAGACAAGAAACAGTCCAATGGCAACTTCCAGAAGGCTTATATCGAGAACGATTACCTGGAGAATGAGGAGATTCAGATCCTCCGAACCAAGAAGTTCGACATCAAGCCCATGTATCCGGAAGATGCCTGCGTACAGATGGAACTGCTGGGACATAACTTCTTTGTATTTTGCAATGCGGAGACAGAGAAGGTCAATGTAGTCTACAAGAGAAAAGGCAATACCTACGGTTTGATCGAGCCGGAGGCATAAAGCAGAGAAAACATAGAAAGCGATGCTGTGGCGGCATGAGCCGCCAGGCTGCTTCCTATTGGCAGGCTACCATCTCCATTGACAGAGGCGGTTGTCCCAAGGGGACAATCGCCTTTCGGTTTGCGCGCCATGGCGGAAGGGCGGATTTACATGTGTTGTGAAACGTAACGGTGTGCAGCCTGGAGGGTTACTTTCAGAAACAGACAGGGAGAACAGGAAGGATGGATAAGTACAAGGGAAGACCAAAGGATTGCTCCGGAAGAGAGGCAAGAGAGGTGGCAGTCTATGATCTGCTGGATGATTTGCAGGTGGAATATGAGCGGGTGGATCATGAATCGGTGATGACCATGGAAGGGTGTCAGGCCATTGACCAGGCTCTGGATGTGGTCATGTGTAAGAACCTCTTCCTTTGCAATCGCCAGAAGACCAACTACTATCTGCTGCTGATGCCGGCAGACAAATCCTTTAAGACCAAAGAATTTTCAGCAAAAATGGGCTGCGCCCGGGTTTCCTTTGCCCATGAGGAGGCTCTGGAGGCTTATCTTGGCCTTCGCCCCGGGGCAGTTACAGTTCTGGGATTGATGAATGACAAGGACAAGCATGTACAGCTGGTGATTGATAAGGATGTTGTAAACAGCCCCTACCTGGGCTGCCATCCCTGCGTCAACACCTCCAGCCTGAAGATTGGGGTGCAAGATCTCCTGGACAAGATCCTACCGGCGGTTGACCATGCATACACCCTCCTGGAGCTTACCGGCCAATGACTTTGGGGGACAGCTTTTGACACTGTAACTATGGTATGTTCATGAAAAATTTATTGTTTAATGGCGGATAAAGTGCTAGAATAGGGAGAGCGTAACCAGATTCCTTGGCTGCCGATGATGGCGCAGCCGTGTTTTTTAAGGAGAATCCGTTTCAACAGGAGCAATTAGAATGAAATTATCTGAGAGATTATTTGGCACTCACAGTGCCCGTGAGTTAAAGAGAATCAAGCCCTTGGTGGACAAGATAGAATCTCTTCGACCGGACATGCAGAAGTTGTCAGATGAGGAGCTGCGGGGCAAGACCAAAGAGTTCCGGGAGAGGCTGGCTGCCGGGGAGACCTTGGACGACCTGCTGCCGGAGGCTTTTGCGGTGGTGCGGGAGGCGGCTAAGCGTGTCCTGAATATGGAGCATTATCGAGTGCAGCTCATCGGAGGCATTATCCTGCATCAGGGCCGTATCGCTGAGATGAAGACCGGAGAAGGTAAGACTTTGGTATCCACTCTTCCCGCATATCTGAATGCATTGGCCGGTAAAGGCGTGCATATCGTAACCGTCAATGATTATCTGGCCAGCCGTGACGCAGAATGGATGGGCAAGGTACATGAATTCTTGGGTCTGACGGTGGGCGTTGTCCTGAATCCCATGAAGAATGACGAGCGTCGGGCAGCCTATGCCTGCGATATCACCTATGTTACCAACAATGAGCTGGGCTTCGACTATCTGCGGGACAACATGGTCATTTACAAGGAACAGCTGGTACAGAGGGATCTGTCCTATGCCATCATCGATGAGGTGGACTCGGTCCTGATCGACGAGGCCAGAACTCCCTTGATTATCTCCGGTCAGAGCGGCAAGTCTACCAAGCTCTATGAGACCTGCGATATTCTGGCTCAGCAGCTGCAGAAGGGCGAGGCCTCCGGGGAAATGACCAAGATGACCGCCATCATGGGCGAGGAGATCGTGGAGACGGGAGATTTCATTGTCAATGAAAAGGACAAGGTGGTCACCCTGACGGAGGAAGGGGTCAAGAAGGTTGAGAAGTTCTTCCATATAGAGAACCTCTCGGATCCGGAGAATCTGGAGATTCAGCACAATATCATCCTGGCTTTGCGGGCCCACAATCTTATGTTCCGGGACCAGGATTATGTGGTGAAGGACGATGAGGTTCTCATCGTTGACGAATTTACCGGCCGTATTATGCCGGGCCGCCGTTATTCCGACGGCCTCCACCAGGCCATCGAGGCCAAGGAGCATGTGAAGGTCAGAAGAGAGAGCAAGACTCTGGCTACCATTACCTTCCAGAATTTCTTTAATAAATACGAGAAGACGGCAGGTATGACCGGTACGGCCCTGACGGAGGAGCAGGAATTCCGGGATATCTACGGAATGGATGTCATTGAGATTCCCACCAATAAGCCGGTCATCCGTGTGGACTATGAGGATGCGGTCTATATGACCAAGAAGGAGAAGTTCCATGCGGTGGTTCGGGAGATTATTGAGGCTCATGAGGAGAAGCAGCCGGTGCTGGTGGGTACCATCACCATCGAAACCTCGGAATTGCTGAGCAAGATGCTCAAGAGGGAGGGGATCCCCCACCAGGTATTGAATGCCAAGTTCCATGAGCTGGAGGCGGAGATTGTATCCCATGCCGGAGAGGCAGGTACGGTTACCATCGCCACCAATATGGCCGGTCGTGGTACCGATATCAAGCTGGATCAGGAGGCCAAGGCCGCAGGCGGTCTGAAGATCATCGGTACAGAGCGCCACGAGTCCCGACGGATCGACAATCAGTTAAGAGGCCGTTCCGGCCGTCAGGGAGATCCCGGAGAGTCCCGCTTCTATATTTCCCTGGAGGACGATCTTATGCGCCTCTTCGGATCTGAGAAGCTCATGGGTATGTTCCGAGCTATGGGGGTGGCGGAGGATGAGCAGATCGAGCATAAGATGCTTACCTCAGCCATTGAGAAGGCGCAGAAGAAGATTGAGGGCAATAATTACGGAATCCGGAAGAATCTGCTGGATTACGACAGGGTCAACAATGAGCAGCGTGAGATCATCTATAAGGAGAGAAGGCGGGTTCTGGATGGAGAAGACATGCGGGATGCCATTTTCAAGATGATCTACGATACAGTGGACGGCACGGTGGATATGTGCATCGGTGAGGATGCGGACAGCGAGGAATGGGATCTGACAGAATTGAACCGGCTCCTGCTTCCCATTATTCCCCTGAAGCCTTTGACCGGGGAGCAGGTGAAGGGAGTCCGCAAGGACCAGCTGAAGCAGAAGCTGAAGGAAGATGCCATCAAGCTTTATGAGGAGAAGGAGGCAGAATTCCCCCAGACAGAGCAGATCCGTGAGCTGGAACGTGTCATTCTCCTTAAGGTCATTGACCAGAAATGGATGGATCATATCGACGATATGGATCAATTGCGCCAGGGAATCGGCCTGCAGGCCTATGGCCAGAGGGATCCTAAGGTGGAATATAAGATGACTGCCTATGATATGTTCAATGAGATGACCAATTCCATCCAGCAGGATACCATCCGTCTCCTCTATCATGTAAGAATTGAGCAGAAGGTGGAGAGGGAGCAGGTAGCCAAGGTAACCGGCACCAACAAGGACGACAGCGGTCCCAAGAAGCCGGTACAAAGGGAGAATAAGAAGATCTATCCCAATGACCCCTGCCCTTGCGGCAGCGGAAAGAAATACAAGCAATGCTGTGGGCGTAAGCCTATCAAATAAGTGATCCAAATATAAAAATAAGAAAGTGGGTGAAACTGTGGTTGAATTAGATCAGTTCAAAGCTGAATTGAATTCCTACGAGGGACCATTAGTGGAAGTGAGGGATTCACTTTGACCTCGCGAATAAGGAGCAGAGGATCGAAGAATTAGAGAGGAAGATGGAAGAGCCCGGATTCTGGGATCAGCCGGAGAAGGCACAGGAACAGATGAAGGAGCTGGGAAGTCTCAAGGAGGATCGGGACACCTATCGTCAGCTTATTTCAGCCAAGGAGGATATGGAGACCCTAATCGAGATGGGCTACGAGGAGAACGATGCCTCCGTCATTCCGGAGATTCAGGAGATGCTGGATGAATTCAAGGCCAAGTTTGAAAGCATCCGGATCAAGACTCTTCTGTCCGGGGAATATGACCGCTGCAATGCCATCCTGAAGCTGAATGCAGGAGCCGGTGGGACGGAGGCCATGGATTGGTGCGGCATGCTCTACCGGATGTATACCCGTTGGGCAGAGAAGAAGGGATTTTCCGTGGAGGAGCTGGATTTCCTGGAGGGAGATGAGGCCGGAGTCAAGTCCGTCACCTTCCAGGTGAACGGAGAGAATGCCTATGGCTATCTCAAGTCTGAGAAGGGGGTACACCGCCTGGTTCGGATCTCTCCTTTCAATGCCAATGGCAAGCGGCAGACTTCCTTTGTATCCTGCGATGTCATGCCGGATATAGAGGACGATATCGACATTGAGATCAAGGATGAGGACATCCGGATCGATACCTATCGGTCCAGCGGTGCCGGGGGTCAGCATATCAACAAGACCTCCTCTGCTATTCGAATTACCCATTTCCCCACCGGAATTGTGGTAACCTGCCAAAATGAGAGATCCCAGCACATGAACAAGGACAAGGCCATGCAGATGCTGAAGGCCAAGCTCTACATGCTGGCCCAGGAAGAACAGGCGGCCAAGCTGTCGGGCATTCGAGGCGAGGTCACAGATATCGCCTGGGGCAACCAGATCCGGTCCTATGTCATGCAGCCCTATACCATGGTCAAGGATCATCGCACCAACGAGGAGCGAGGCCAGGTAGACGCGGTTATGGACGGGGACATTGATCCCTTCATCAATGCCTATCTCAAGTGGATTGCCTTGAAGAAATAAGAAAAAACAAGGGCGGAAGCGAATGCTTCCGCCCTATTTCTGTATGTATTACTCTGCCAGGCTGATGCCAAAGGTCATGGTTCTGGTGTAGCTTACACCCGGCTCAAGGTTCTGACCCTTTACTCCGATGACGGGCTTCACTATCATCTATGGTGATCAGATATTTAAAATAGCAATCATTGTCCTGGGGATTAGCCAGGGTGATCTTCCAGCTCGTCTCATTTGCTGCAACCGTCAGTTCGCCGTATCCCGGAATCTTTATCCCTTTGGTTTCCGGGCCGGAGGTATCCATCAGCATCAGGTAAAATTTTGTAAAGATTGGGTTAATGATATTTGGCTGCGTCTTTGTAAATATCGTTAGGCTGGGTGTAGAGGAAGAGAATCCGAAAAATTCAAAACAAAAGTCCAGAAAAAGCTCAAACAAAACACTCGAAAAATTCAAAATAAAAGGGCCGAAAAAACAAAAATAAAATTGAAGGAGTCCAGATCTTCTGCTATAATGTCAGGGAAGGAGTGTGATATGTTTGGATTATGTAAGGAGAATTGCGGATACTGTTATAGATCAGAGAATTCAGGCATTTAACGCCATAAGTATTGTAGGTCCCAAGGGTTGTGGGAAGACTCGCACAGCGAAGGAACGCTGTAAAACTGTGATAGAATTTCAAGATGAGGAAAAAAGAGACGGGTATCTGGCGGTAGCGGAAACATCTCCTAAACTATTTCTGAAGAATCCTAAGCCCATTTTATTTGATGAATGGCAGGATGCGCCGAAAATATGGGGAACTATTCGAAAGGATTGTGATGATGATCCGGAGAGTGTAGGACAATATTTTTTGACGGGCTCTACCAGCAGGAAGGTCAACACCCCGCATACAGGCACGGGAAGGATTACAGAGCTCACCATGCTGCCTATGTCTTTGTGGGAAACCGGGGAGTCCAACGGAAGGGTCTCTCTTCACAGAATTATTGAGGAAGAGGATTATGATTATGATGGGGCGACTTCAGACCTTTCTTTGGAAGAACTTTTCTTTGCTGCCTGTCGAGGGGGCTGGCCCCGCTGCCTGGCTTTGCGGCAAGATGAGGCGAAGTTGGAGATTGCCAGAGATTACTATCGCCAGATCTTTCAGAAGGACGTCAGCGCGGTGGATGGTGTCAGGAGAAATCCGGAGTGGGCGAGAAACCTGCTGTGGTCCTTTGCCAGAAATATGGCCACAACGGCCAAACGAGCTAGTATTTATGCCGATGTAAAGGCTACCCAAAATGTAACAGATGCCACCCTTGCTTCCTATGTTGAAGTGCTGAAAACTTTGTACGTTTTGCAGGATCTGGATGCTTGGACGCCACAGATCCGATCTAAAACAGCAATACGGTCTGCCAAAAAACACATTTTTATTGATCCATCCATCGGAATTGCAGCTTTGGGGCTGGGACCGGAGTATTTCTACAACGATCTGGATCTATTCGGACATGTCTTCGAAAATATGGTTTTGCGAGACTTGCTGGCTTATGCGCAAGCCCATAATGCAAGAGTGCTGCATTATACGGATGATACGGGGCTGGAGGCGGATGCAGTCTACCAACTGGAAAATGGAACATATGCACTTGTGGAGATTAAGGTGGGAGCAAACAGGATTCCGGAGGCAGAGAAGTCTCTCCTTAGATTCCGAGAGGTGATCTGCAGACACAATGAGGCAGCCTTGCAAAACCCGGAACATCCGAGAGCTTGCTACTGGGAACCGTCTGCCTTGATCATTATATGCGCAAACGCACCTATGGGTTATACGACAGAAAATGGCGTGAAGGTTGTCCCCGTAGGATGTTTAAGAGATTAGAAGGGTAATATTTTCTATACAGAAAAAAGCATCCAGACATTATATTGCTGTCTGGATGCTTTTTTTTTCGTGGACCTGCGCAGGCTGCTATGGACCTTATTCACTCAGCACCACGGAATTCACAGATTCCATCAGGTCTACCACCTGGCTTCTGGGTACCAGGGCTACGGATTCCCCGTCTACCTGGGCCAGACAGGTTTCACCGTCCTGGCGATAGAAGGTGAGAGTCACGGAGGGGAAGTCCTCATTGTCCAGATGGACGGTCAGGGAAATCTCCTCCTGGCCTTGTGCCGCATCCTGGGTGAAGGAGGCAGCGGTTATCTCCTGCAGGTTGTCACGCAGGTCGTTGACAGAGAATTCGGTGCCCTTGTAGGACCATTTCACTTCATTACTGTCTTCTGCGGAGTTAGAATTCTTGGTGGAAGCCTTGCCCGTATCCACCGGGGTAAAGGTATAATCCTGACCATCCAGGGTCACATCAATGGAGGTGGCGGTGGTGAAGTCAGCGGTAAAGAGCTTCTGATGACGCAGACTATCATAGGAGGCATCGGTCAGAGTATCGTAGCTATCCTGTGAGATGGTGTAGATAATCTGAGAATTACCAATTCTTGCGTAGCAGGTAACAGAGGGGAGTTCTGCATCCTGGTCATCGCCGGCCTCTTCCACTGCCTTATTGTAAGCAGCCAGTTCCTCCGGGTTCTGGGACAGATGGATGACGAAGGTCTCCTCGGAACCGGATCCCTTACCGGCGTCAGAGGAGGAAGTGTCAGCTGAGGAGCTTGCTGCCTTGCCTGCGCTGCTCGTGCTTGCAGAGTCTGAGGAATCCTTGCTGTCCTTAGCGGGGGTATATTCCAGGGTGACGGTCAGGGTGGGATCATCCAATCCGTAGGTCTTCAATTCCTCCTCGGTGGCATTGTAGGTGACATAGTCTCCCAGGGACAGGTTTTGCAGGTTGGACAGGTAGCTGTCCACGTTGTCGGTATCCAGGGGCTTGTCGTCACTGAAGTACACATCATCCTGGCAGATGGACTTGCCCTCCTCATTCCGGGTGATGGTATAATCCTGGCTGCCGGAGAAGGTGATGGTTTTGGCAGTATCCATAGAGGGCAGGCTGTCATCCAAGATCATATCGGCCAGGACGGCATCGAAGTCTTCCGCCGGGTCGTTTTCTGCCAGATAGGCCTTGCCGTCGCCCATGGAGAAATACCGCTGCTGGTCCATCTTGCTGAAATCCCCCAGTTGGATGCTAGTTGTCCCATCCGCTGTGGTGATCTCGATGGTATAAGCCGGGTCATCCAGGCCATATTGGCTATAATCCTCCACATCGTCGATAACGAAGGAGGCGGTGAAGGATTGGAAGATCTCCAGCAAATGGTCAATCTTTTCCGTATCAACCGGAAATGCCTCATCCTCGTCATAGGTCCAGGTATCCTCCCCCTTGGTGAAGGAGAAGGTGCCATTTTCGTTGGTCCAGGAAAGGGCGGTGACTTCCTCTGTGGGGATCTCCAGGACAACCTCTCCGCTGTTCTTAATCTGCTCCTTTTTCTCCTCGTGCCGGCTGACGGCGAAGGCGGCGATACAGATGACCACCAGGACGCCCAGCATGATATAGAGATTCTTCTTCTTACGCATGGCGTTTTCTTCTCCTTTCCACCACAGTGATAATTCCATAGACGACAAAGATGGCGGGAACCACACCAATCATCCAGGCCTTCAGGAAGGAGGCATTGGAATCGCTGATGGTCAGGTAGTTATAATTAAGGCTCTTGCTGCGGATGGATACCGCATCTCTCTCTCCGATGAGGGAGGACATGGCATTCATGGCAAGGTTCAGATTGGCACCGGAGGAATAGGAATTATAGGTCTCATCCAGGAAGGTGCCGGAGGTAAACCAGATCAGCTGGCCCTCATTGCCGGTGCTTGCTGTCACTCCCAGGGCGAAGGAGCCGTCCCTATCTCCCTCCTCCTTGTCATAAGTGGTGAGGTTGTAGCCTGCTGTCTTGCTGTAGGCCTCTGTTGAGGTCTCTAAAAGGGCTGTAGCTGAGCTGGAGCTGTCAATGGTCAGACCCTGAGCCAGGGGGAAGATGACATAATAGTTATCCTCGATGAGGGGGTCGGTAATATCGCTGGATTGAATCTCCGGCAGGAGGATATAGGGATATCCGAAGGCATATTTGGTGCTGTCTCCTTCAATGACAAAGCCTTCTGCAGCGGAGACGCCATAATTCTCCAGAACACTGTAGAGGTTGGTAAGACTCCCATTCTTCGTCGGACCTGCCATTACCAGCAATTTACCCCCATTTTCCAGGTAATCCTTCAGGATAGAGGCTTCCTCTTCGGAAATATCGCTGGCGGGGGAGAAGATCATGAGACAATCGGCATCCTCCGGCACTTGGTCGGCGCTGACCAGGGACAGGGTTTCCAGTTCCATATTTTCCTTCTCGATCTGATTGGAGAATTCATCGGGAAGGTCGGCTTCCCCGTGGCCCTCCAGAGTATAGACCTTGGGCAGCTCTTCGGAAATGACATAGTTGATGGCTGAGGTCAGGCAGCCTTCTCCGTCGAAGGAATAAGAATAGGAATAGGTATTATAATCCACATCCTGCAGATAGATCTTATCATAGCTGATATAACGGCTCTTGTCGCCACACTCCACAATGAGACTGTTGTTGGGGACATCTTCGTCGGTATATTGGGCAGTGAAGGTGGGATAGACATCCGGATTCTTCTTCACTACCGAAATATGGCTGGACAGGCTTTCGTACTTGCTCAGCAGATTCTCAATCACCGAATTCTCCTGATCTGCCTGGACCACCCAATAGATGGTGACATCTTGATCCAGGGCATTGACCACGGCCTTGGTGGAGCTTGTGATGGAATAGAGGCGGGTGGCACTGATGTCCTGCTTCATCAGGGAAGAGGGGAGAGCCCCTGCTAAGACATTGATTGCAATGAGGATGGCCAATACGATGGCTGTGGCTGCCAGGGAATAGGCGCCTCCCTTCGATGCAATGCGGCTGCTGATCTTTGTCTTTTTCATCAGTTGTACCTCCGTTTCTCAAGTGACTGCACAGTTAAAAACAGGCCAAAGGCAATGACGGAAGCATAGAAAATGATGGCTCCTATGTCAAAGACCCCATTTACGAAGGTGGTAAAGCGGCTGAAGAGGGACAGTTTCTTCATCAAATCCGGCAGCAGGTCGGAGAAGGTGTCACCGACCACAAAGCGGGCCACAATCGTCGCAAGGATAAGGACACCGGCGACTCCGTAGCCGATGATGGCATTCTTGGTCAGGGCCTTGACGATCAGACCGATGATAACCGAGAAGACGAAGAAGGCAAGCATGGTTCCCATGACGGTGGCAGAGATCTGCTCCGCCAGCTTGACGCTGTAATAGTTAAATAGAAATAATACAATTGCAATACCAGCCGCAAATCCTTGATTGTCGGTGATGGAGGAAATGAACATGCCCAGGGAAATGAGGGCGATCCCCATCACAAAGAAAGCTACCAGGGAGCCGTAGGATCCCGGCAGATAAACTTCCCCGTAGCGGGAGAAGATCAAGGGGTAGAAGGCAATGATGATCATCGGCAGGAAGAAGGTTCCTACCAGGGACAGGAACTTGCCCATGACAATCTGCCAGGTGGTCAGAGGCAGAGAATAGAGCAGCTGATCGGTCTTCTGCCTGCGCTCCTCGGCAAAGGACCGCATGGTCAGGATGGGAATGAAGAAGACCAGACCGATGCTGACAAAATTCAGCACATATTCAAAGTTGGCCACGGAGGCCTGGATATTGTAGAACATGGCGCCGATGCCTACAAAGCACAGAAGCGCCGCACAAAACAGATAGACTGTCAGGGAGTGGAAGATACTCCCTAATTCATGCTTCAGTACCGCTTTCATTCGTCTTTTGCCTCACTTTCCTTTGTTCTGTCGCCAGAACCTGCTTTCCCGGTGGCATCTTCCAGCAGATCCGCCGCACCGACCTCCCCGGCGGCATCCTCTGCCGAATCCGCTGCACCGACCTCCCCGGTGGCATCCTCCGCCGGGTCCGCTGCACCGGCCTCTGTCAGTTCCAGGAAGACGTCTTCCAGGTTGGCCTTTTTGGTGGTCATCTCGAAAATGGGAAGGCCCTCAGAGGCGAAGGCCAGGGTCAGCTGGCCACAGATGGCCTGGACATTCGAAGCTTCCATCCCCTCTGCGGTTTCTGTGGAATTCTCCAGGTTGGCGGTGATATGGCAGATACCTGCTTCCTCCTGGATGGTCCAGCCGGACAAACCCTGAACACGGGGCAGGATGGCCTCAGCCTGGTCTTTGCCCGCCTGTACCCGGAAGGTGATGCCGCTGGAGGCGGTGAGCAGCTTCTCCAGGTTCTCCGGGGTGTCGAAGGCCACCAGCTTGCCCTTGGAAATGATCAGCACCTGCTCACAGACCGCCTGCACCTCGGATAGAATATGGGAACTCAGGATCACGGTATGGCTTTTGCCCAGCTCCTTGATGAGGGTTCGAATCTCAATGATCTGGATGGGGTCCAGACCGACGGTTGGCTCATCCAGGATGATGACCTGGGGATTGCCCATCAGGGCCTGGGCGATGCCCACCCGTTGGCGATAGCCCTTGGAAAGAGCTCCGATGAGGCGGTCGCTGACCTCTGTGATGCCGGTGCTTTCCATGACTGCGTCCAACTGGTCTGCCAGCTCCTTTTTCTTCAAACCCTTGGCTTCCCCTACGAAGGTCAGATATTCCAGGGGAGTCTCATTGACATAGACAGGGGGCTGCTCCGGCAGGTAGCCGATGAGAGCTTTGGCCTGCTCCGGCTGCTCCAAAATGTCAAAATCACCGATCTTGACAAATCCTTCCGTGGGGGAGAGACAGCCGGTCATAATGTTCATAGTGGTGGATTTCCCGGCTCCGTTGGGTCCCAGAAAGCCGTAGACATGTCCGTCTTCAATCTCGAAGGACAGGTCATTGACAGCCAGAAAGTCGCCATAGTATTTGGTTAAATGCGAAACCTGAATCACTTGCGTTTCCTCCTTCTTGATGGTCGCAGGGCCTTTTGAGCCCTAATTGTCACAAGTATAACAGTTAATTGTGTCCAAATGATGTTTGAGGTTGCCAACTTTGAGAAAATAATATATTATGGTTACAGTGTCAAAAGGCCGAGTCCGCGACATGCTTGCGACGCAAGGCCGGTCCCTTTAGGGGCAGGTCGGCCCACCGGAGCTGGGGAAAGGAGTAGGAGAGATTGGTTTCTTCACGAATCGTATGTAATATGATGAATGAGCTGCATGAGATTACCAGAACAGAGATCAGCCTCTGGGACAAGAAGGGTACCTTGCTTGTATCCACAGATCCGGAAGAGAAGGGAGAAAGGTCGGAGAATCAGGAAAAGCGGATGATACAGGAAATGCAGGAATTTCTCGCTTCCTCTGCGGATAGTCAGGTGCTGCAGAATCGGCATTTTTTCAAGATATACAAGGAAGAGACCGTGGCATATCTCCTGGTGACCCGGGGAAATGATGCTTATCTGACCGGTCGAATTGCCGTCAGCGAGATCCGGAACCTCCTGTTGGCCAGCCGGGTACGCCTGGATAAGGACCATTTTATGCAAGAGCTCTTATCCGGTCAATTGCAAGAAAGGGATCTGAGGGAGAAGGCGGGAAAGCTTCGCATCGAGGAGAGGACCAAACGAGCCCTTTATGTGGCTCGAACCAAGGAAGAGAAGGATGCGGCAGCCCTGGAAACGATTCGGATGCTATTCGGAGCGGAGACAGGGTATTTTGTGGTGGAGATGGATGACCATCATATCGTCCTGGTGGGGGAATTGAAGGGGAAGGAGCCGGAGATCCAGCTGCAGCAAACGGCCCACACCCTGGTGGATACCCTGAATATGGAGGCTATGTCCTCCGTGCGGGTGGCTTACGGGGCACCGGCCCAGACGCTGAGAGATCTTCCCCGTGCCTACCAGGAGGCCAGGATGGCTTTGGAGGTGGGGC
Source organism: Coriobacteriaceae bacterium (assembly GCA_963649395.1). Classification (GTDB taxonomy): domain Bacteria; phylum Bacillota; class Clostridia; order Lachnospirales; family Lachnospiraceae; genus Scatomonas. The sequence continues at coordinate 28,056 of CAVJHW010000001.1, forward strand.
GAATCTTCTATTCCGACCGGAAGGTCATTTCTTATGAGAATCTGGGGCTTGGCAGGCTGATCTACCAGCTTCCCCAGCCCCTGTGTCAATTATTTCTGCAGGAAACCCTCAAGGGCAAGACTCTGGCAGATCTGGATGAGGAGACCTTGACCATTATCCGTCGTTTTTTTGAAAATAATCTGAATATCTCGGAGACGGCCAGACAGCTCTATCTCCATCGCAATACTTTGGTTTATCGACTGGAGAAGATTGAGAAGCAGCTGGGACTGGACATCCGCCGCTTCGAGGAAGCTCTGACTCTGAAAATCGCTATGATGGTAGAAAGCTACCTGAAAGATATAAGGGAGAATCCCGGATCTACAACGAAGGAGGAAACAAAATGATTCAGTTGTTTAACAGCGGTGCATACCTGGTGGATGGGAATCAGGTGATTCCGGCAGATGCCGATGCCGCAGCTAAGCTGCAGGCAGCAGCAGGGGTCAGCCCCAGCCCGGAGGAGGCCAGGAAGAATACCATTGCCTACGGAATTCTGGAGAGTCACAACACCTCAGGCAATATGGAGGAATTGCAGATTAAGTTCGACAAGCTGACCTCCCATGATATTACCTTTGTAGGCATTATCCAGACAGCCCGGGCTTCCGGATTGGAGAAGTTTCCGGTACCCTATGTTCTGACCAACTGTCACAATTCCCTGTGCGCCGTGGGCGGGACCATCAATGAGGATGACCATATGTTTGGTCTGACCTGTGCCAAGAAGTACGGTGGTGTCTATGTACCGCCTCACCAGGCAGTCATCCACCAATTTGCCCGGGAAATGCTGGCAGGGGGCGGCAAGATGATTCTGGGTTCTGACTCCCATACTCGTTACGGAGCCCTGGGAACCATGGCCATGGGCGAGGGCGGTCCGGAGCTGGTAAAACAGCTGCTGAACAAGACCTATGACATCTCCATGCCTGGGGTGGTTGGCATCTATCTGACCGGTGCTCCCCTTCCGGGAGTAGGTCCCCAGGACGTGGCCTTGGCCATCATCGGGGCGGTATTTGCCAATGGATATGTGAAGAATAAGGTGATGGAGTTTGTAGGTCCCGGCGTAGCCAGCCTAAGCGCTGATTTCCGAATCGGCGTGGACGTTATGACCACAGAGACCACCTGCCTGTCCTCCATCTGGAAGACGGATCAGAAGATCGAGGAGTTCTATGACATTCATGGCCGCAGCGAGGATTATAAGGAGCTGAATCCGGGGGCAGTGGCCTATTACGACGGCATGGTTTTGGTGGAGCTGGACAAGATCAAACCCATGATCGCCATGCCCTTCCATCCCAGCAATACTTATACCATCGAAGAAGTGAACCAGAACCTGGGGGATATCCTGGAGGATGTGGAGAAGCGGGCTTTGGTATCTCTGGGAGGCAAGGTGCCCTATAGCCTGAAGAATAAGGTTCATAATGGAAGACTTCTGGTAGACCAGGGAATCATCGCGGGCTGTGCCGGTGGCGGCTTCGAAAATATCTGTGACGCAGCGGATATCCTGCGGGGTCACAGCATCGGATCCGACGCCTTTACCTTAAGCATATATCCCGCCAGCACCCCCATTTACATGGAGCTGGCTAAAAATGGCATTTTGGCAGACTTGATGGAGACCGGCGCCATTGTCAAAACCGCCTTCTGCGGACCCTGCTTCGGTGCGGGGGATACCCCGGCCAACAATGCATTTTCCATCCGTCATTCTACCCGCAACTTCCCCAACCGGGAGGGCTCCAAGATCCAGAACGGTCAGATTTCTTCCGTGGCTCTTATGGACGCCCGATCCATTGCGGCTACGGCAGCCAACAAGGGTTATCTTACTCCGGCTACGGAATTTGCAGGAGAGTACAGACATCCGCTGTACCACTTTGACAGCAATATCTATGCCAACCGTGTCTTCGACAGCAAGGGGGTAGCGGATCCCTCTGTGGAGATTCAATTTGGCCCCAATATTAAGGACTGGCCGTCTATGCCCAAGCTGGCAGAGAACCTGGTCCTGAAGGTGGTATCGGAGATTCATGATCCCGTCACCACTACAGATGAACTGATCCCCTCCGGTGAGACCTCTTCCTATCGGTCTAACCCCCTGGGATTGGCAGAATTCACCCTGTCCAGAAAGGATCCGGCTTACGTAGGCCGGGCCAAGGAAGTGCAGCAGGCAGAGAAGGCTCTGGAGGAAGGCAAGAATCCGGCAGAGGCTTTGGCTGAGCTGCAGCCGGTATTGGACCGGATCACGGCAGAGGATCCCGCTGTATCCCATGAGAATCTGGGCATCGGCTCCACCATCTTTGCGGTAAAGCCCGGAGATGGCTCTGCCCGTGAGCAGGCAGCCTCCTGCCAGAAGGTTCTGGGGGGATGGGCCAATATCGCCAATGAATATGCCACCAAGCGCTATCGGTCTAACCTCATCAACTGGGGCATGCTGCCCCTGCTGATTCCCGCCGGGGATCTGCCCTTCCAAAATGGCGATTATATCTTCCTGCCCCGGATCCGCCAGGCTGTGGCAGACAAGGCAGAGACCATCACCGCCTATGTGGTCAAAGACGGCCTGCATAAGTTTGACCTCAAGCTGGGAGACTTGACCGACGACGAGAGAGAGATCATCCTCAAGGGCTGCCTCATCAATTACTACAGAGGTTGACAGGTGGGCTCATCCGAAAAGACGCGAAGGCGCTGCCCTTGGGCACAACCTGATATTCCAGTTTCTTACCTGTGCTGGGATGGTGAAAGGCTAGGCGATAAGCACAGAGAGCCAGAGCGGCAGAGGTCGAGCTCCTTGCAGCCCTGCCGCAGGCAGAAGGATTTTCTGTATTCTCGGGAGCCCTTGTCGTATCACCCCTGTCTGGGTCCGGATGGTACTTGCAATCCCCCACCAGGGGCAGGCCGGCATGAGCCAGCTGTACCCGGATCTGGTGGTGGCGTCCGGTGACCAGATGGATCTTCAACAGGGACTGATTTCGTGTAGGGTCAGTCTGCAGGCAGGTGTAGTTAAGAATTGCCTTTTTGGCTCCTTGGGTGCCTGGCTTCACCACCGCTGACCGATTCTGACGCCCGTCCCGCAGCAGATGATCGGTGAGGGTGCCTTCCTTTGCCGAAGGGATTCCGTCCACAACTGCCAGATATTCCTTGGAGAGGGAATCAGAGGAAAGCTGGGCCGACAGGGAGGCCGCAGCCTGTTTTGTTTTGGCAAAGACCAGAAGTCCCTCCACCGGCTGATCCAGCCGATGCACGACACCCAGATAAGGAAGGGCCCGATGGACGCTTGGCATCCTGGACTGGCTCAAAGACAAGTAATTCAAGAGCAGGTGCTCCAGATCCATGGCACCTGCTCCTTTGCTTTGTACAGCGACTCCGGCGGGCTTGCAGACCACCAGAAGATCGTCATCTTCATCCATAATATCCTGGGGATTTAATGTTATTCTACGCATGGTTCCACTATAGTACCAAGGACAAAAAAAAGCAACCCTGAGAGTGGGGCTGCTATTCCAAGAGGACGCTCTGACAGCCGCCCTACCAAACATTCATCTGATAAAACGGCTGTCCTAGTGTTCTTCTTTATTCAATTTTAATCCTCATATCTAATGAAACTTTGTTATTGTCGGCTACTGTCCATTCCCTGCCTCGTAAGACTTCTGTCCTTTCCTATGGAATCCAAGGTTCCTCACGGAATTCACTGCTTACTTAGAAAGTTCATATGATTCTCTATATAGATAATAAAAAGTTTTCAATCATAATTCTCCCATTATGATATCCCAACCGTTCTGACTTATAACCTCTTCATGCAGATTACTTCAAATGCACTATCGAAAATAAAAGACTCATACTTTGACTACCTGTACCTGCAATTCCGACTCATAAGAAAGAAGGGCTTTTCTCTTACCGTTTCTTTACACGGTTTGAAAAATCTTCCTATTATTGTTGTGGTATGTATTCAATACGAGTGCCAGCTTCATATTACCTTTTGCTTATCATCATCTCCACTGGATGACGATCCTCTTCGCATCTTCTTCTTAAAAGGTCTCTCTAGCGGGGAACTGCTGTGCAATACCACTCTCATATTGAAGGATAGATTCTGACTGTACCATTGGACCATACCTCCTTCTTTTATTTTCCTGATCTTCTTATCAGGTTCCCCTTGTCTCTCTTGGGTTGACTTTATAATAGCAGAAGTGGGATGATTTGTCAACACTTTTTTGAAAAACATGTAAATATTTTTTGCTAACAGAAAAATAAAATAGGATGAAAATACGCAAATATATATACAATATAAAATATTCAGATAATAATAGGGAAAGAAGGGAGGGAGTTTTTACTTGCAAAAGGAGTTTCCCTGTACTATACTGAGGCAGAGTGAGGGAAATGGAAAGGATATAAGATGCAGGGAACGTCAAGAGGAAGAGTAAGAGGGATTCTGAGCCTTTGCCTGGCAGCATCAATCTGTACGGCCTGTGGGGGAGGTGCAGCTGAGTCCCTGTCCGGAAGTGAGGCGGTGGTTTCGGAGACCAGTATTTCCACAATGGAGCAGGAGATCACTCTGCCGGAGGATCAGAAGCTGACGGTGGATTATACCGATGTCACCGGCGTAGAGGTGGAGGCGGGTGCCAGTCTGGCCGTGGTGGTAAAGGGGCTGGACAGCAGCTACTGGAAGGCAGTGAAGGAGGGAGCTGCGGCAGCCCTTGATGCGATCAATGAATATCTGGGATACAGGGGATCGGATAAGGTTCAGATGACCTTCGAGGGACCGGCCAGTGACACGGATGTGGACACTCAGATCAATACCATAGATGCCGTATTGGCAGAGAATCCCACGGCTCTTTGCCTGGCGGCCATTGATAGGAATTCCTGTCAGGCCCAGCTGGAGAGCGCCCGGGAAAGTGAGATACCGGTGGTTATGCTGGATTCCGGTGTGAAGAGTGATCTGGCGGTATCTTCCTGCCTGACGGATAATGAGGCCGCAGGGGCTTGTGCGGCGCAGAAGCTTTGCCAGGCCCTTGGAGATTCGGGAGAGATCGCAATTGTGGCACATATGAAGAATACGCAGACAAGTGCGGACCGTGTGTCAGGCTTTCGGCAGGAGCTGGATCAGAACCATCCTCAGGTTTCCGTGGCGGAGATCCTCTACGAAAATGAGGATGAGACCCTGGCCGAAGCTTTGTCTTATCTGCTGGAAGCCTATCCCGACTTAGATGGAATCTTCTGTACCAATGAGACTATGGCGGAGGAGACTCTGGATGTTCTTGCTGATAGGGAAAGAGAGGACATTTCATTGGTTGGCTTTGACGCAGGCAAGAAACAGATCAATGCTATCCGGGAAGGCAGGGAATATGGAAGTGTCTGCCAGAATCCTTATGGTATGGGCTATGTCTCTGTTATGGCAGCCCTTCGGGCGGCAGCCGGACAGACGGTGGATTCCTACATTGATTCGGGCTATCAATGGATTGACCAGACCAATATAGATCTGGAGGAAAATCAGAAATATTTGTACCAATAGACAGGCGGCTGGTTTAACGCGGAAGGTTAAACCAGCCTTTGCTGTTTGCAGAGAGAGATGATCTGGTCAGGGTTCGGAAGAGTGCTCTTCCTGATAGATGGCGGACACCTCCTGGGACAGTTGGTCACGGATATCTGTAAGGTCAGGAAGTCCAGATGGAGAGTCGGCCGGGGCTTGGGAAGAGGAGGAGTTGGCGGCCCCAGGTCTGGCTGTGCTTCCGGAGGAAGAAGAGGCAGGGGTCGATGTTCTCATTGGGCTTTTGCCGCCCTTACTTTGCTCTTTGTTCCCCTTTTGACCTTTCGCTTTTTTGCTTTTGCTTTTCCGTGTCCTTCTTCGCTCTTTTTTTCTTCTCCTTCTCTGGTTTCTTCTTTCTTTCCTTCTTTTTCTTCTCTGTTTCTCTTTTTCCCTTTCTCTCTCGTTCTCAGATTGCCAAAGGTCTCGATCCCGCCAGGGCTTCAGCTGGACCAAGATGCCCAGTGCAGCCAGCAGGAGAGTCACGAGAACCAGAATGAGAGGGTGATGGAGGCCGCAGAGCTGGCAGAAGAACCAAGCGGAAGCCCAGGCTCCTCCCAAGGCTGTGGCCAGGGATACGGTGAACCGTTCCTTGACCAGGGCAAATAGGCCGGCGCAGCATCCAACCAAGATGCAGATGATAAGGGTGGTTGGATTGTGGAAGGGAAGAAGCTTCCACACAAAGAAGCCGGCAAGCCCGCCGCACAGGAAGAAGAGTCCCAATCGATAGAGGAGAAAGGCAAGAAGAGCCCATAGAAAGCCCAGCCCCAAAGCCAGGCAGACGGCTAGCTTGCCGCTATATTGCTGGTGGATTGCCAAGGCTAACCCTCCCCCTGCTCCCAGGAGAAGGCCGAAGAGAACTCCCCACAGCTTCCGCAGTCGGTAGCCGAAGAAGCAATTCAGCAAAGCCAGCACTAAGCCCCCGATCCATAGATAGCGCTGAAAGCCCTCCAGAAGATGCAATACTTCGTAAACAGTAGATAATCTATCCATAATTGTCCTCCAGGTTCAGTCATCGGTGGATGACCGGTTATTGGTTGCGGATCAGAATTCCAAGTTGGTTCAGTTCCTCACAGACTCTTTGATAGCTTTCGTCATCCGGACATTCCAGGGTATGCAGGTGAATGTCATTGGTCAGTTCGCAGAGGGAGTGGGCCTTATTTTTCTCAAAAAGCTCGATGAATTGCCGCACGTCATACCGGGTAGACAGGAGCAGCTCTCCCGTAAGCTGCCCATAGAGGGGGTGTTCTACGATAACATTGAGCACCCGGCAGCCGTTGTCCACGCAGATATTGAGTTCGGTTTCCGTTTGTCCGGAGGCGTGCTTGCAAGCGATGGTGCGTATGTTTTTAGAAGGGGAATTATGCTGGTATAGGTAGCCCCGGGGACTGGCATAGATGGAATGCCCCTGGGCCCTGAGGAGGGCAATGTCCCCTACAATGATCTGGCGGCTGACCTGGAAGCTTGCGGCCAGCCAGGAGGCGCTTAAGGGTTTGTCGCTTTCCTTCAACAGGATAATGATTTGTTGACGTCTTTCCTCTGCTTTCATGGTAGGAACCCCTCCATCCTAATCAAATATCCTTTGCGGCGGCAGCCGTGCGGGAAGTTACGCGTTGCTTGGTAAGGAGTGTATCACATTTTCCATGGAAAAGGAATCTCCAAACTCACTGGTTTAGCTGCTTTTCTGACTGCCCTAGCTTCCTTTGACCTTGACATCTCATATTTTATTGCTATAATGAAGAGGTGTCTTGACACATGATTTGACATATATGGGGTTGGGCGCATGTATGGAAAATACCCATGGCGGCTAGGGCCGCCTCCACTACGAAGGAAAGTCAGGAGAGCAGAGTATGAGTGGTTTTAAGGCATTTTTAAAGAAGAAGAATATTATTTTCTCTGTAAAGAGGTATGGGGTGGACGCTTTGGGGGCGATGGCGCAGGGCTTGTTCTGTACCCTTCTGATTGGTACGATTCTGAATACCCTTGGGACTTCCTTTGGTATCGGGATCTTTACCATGGCGGTCTGCACCATCCATGATACTGCTTATACCGTGGGAGCCCTGGCTTCGGCTATGGTAGGACCGGCCATGGCAGCAGCGATCGGTTATGCCCTTCAGGCACCGCCTTTGGTGCTTTTCTCCCTGATCCCGGTGGGATATGCGACCAATATTATCGGCGGTGCCGGTGGCCCCCTGGCGGTTCTGGTGGTAGCGATTGTAGCATCAGAATGTGGGAAATTGGTTTCCAAAGAGACCAAGGTGGATATTCTGGTCACTCCCATCGTGACCATTCTGTCCGGAGTAGGGATTGCGGCCTTGGTGGCGGCTCCTATCGGCTCCGCCGCTTCTGCCTTTGGCCAGATGATCATGTGGGCGACGGAATTGCAGCCCTTCCTGATGGGGATCCTGGTTTCCGTAGCAGTAGGCGTGGCTTTGACCCTGCCCATCTCCTCGGCGGCTATTTGTGCGGCCTTGGGTCTCACCGGATTGGCCGGTGGAGCAGCGGTGGCGGGCTGCTGCGCTCAGATGGTGGGATTTGCGGTTATGTCCTTCCGGGAAAATGGAGTAGGCGGCCTTGTATCCCAGGGAATTGGAACCTCCATGCTGCAGATGCCCAATATTGTCAAGAATCCAAGAATATGGATTGCCCCCACTTTGGCTTCTGCCATCACAGGCCCATTGGCTACGTGCGTATTTAAGCTGACTATGAATGGGTCACCGGTTTCCTCCGGCATGGGGACCTGTGGTTTGGTAGGTCAGATCGGTGTATATACCGGCTGGCTCAACGAGATCACGGAAGGGACAAGGGAAGCCATCACCGCCTTTGACTGGACAGGTCTTATTCTGATCTGCTTCCTACTTCCGGCCCTCCTGAGCAGCCTTTTCTGTCAGATGGAACGGAAGGCAGGCTGGGTGAAGGAGGGGGATCTGAGACTTCCCCAGTAAGGGTCTATCTTGCACGCTGTCCGGCACCACCTTGCAGGAAAGCCAGTGCTGCACTTTGTTTGGCTCGGGTCCTAGGCCCGAGCCTTTTTGACGGGTTTTTCGAACTAGTGCACAAAAGCCCCCCCTGATTTTTTTGGAATTTCTGGTTGCTGATTTTACGTAAACCGATTACAATAGAATCGACGACAAAGAGTGTCACGAACCGGCAGGGGAAGAAGGGGAATTCCTCAGGGGTTGGTGGCTTTTGATGATATACAGGGGAGCAGTATTATCATGAAAAAATTTTTCTGCAGGGCGGGCATATTGGCCGGTGTATTTGTGGTGGGAGTACTTATTTTCAGCCACCTTCTGAACAGGAAGGAAGCGACGAATACCAAGGAGATGGAGGCTCCGGTATTGCCGGTGATGTATATGAAGGTGGCGGATACCACTGTGAATCGGATGGAGGGTTACCGCCAGGAGGTGGAGGAGGCCACAGAGAGGGAGAGCCTGACCCTTTTGCCGACGGATCGCAGCCTGACCCTGGAGATACAAGCTTACGATTGCAAGATCCGGGGCATTGCTTATCAGGTCACCTCCTTGACGGACGGTTCCCTGGTGGAGAATGGGAAGATTAAGAATCTGGCAGAGGAGGGCAGCCTTCAGACGGCGGATTTTCAGCTGGAGACACCGATTCTTATGAATCAGGAATATATGCTTCGCTTTTCCGTGGACATCGGAGAGGAGACTCCAGTATATTATTATACCAGGCTGGTACAAAGGGGTGCTTTGAACGTCAGTGCCTATCTGGAATTTGTACAGGATTTCTACGAGACCTGTTTGAATAAGGACAATGCCAAACAGTTGGCCTCGTATCTGGAGTCAGACAGCTCAGCCAGTAATCGCAGCTTCCATACCGTTACCATTCGTTCCAGTCTGGACCAGGTGACCTGGGGCAGCTTGTCGCCTGTATTGGTGAAGAAGGCGGTGCCGACCATTAAGGAAGCCAATGACGTTACTGTCAGCATCTCCATGGAATATCTAATCAGTGCCCAGGACTCGGAGGATCATACGGAATACTATACGGTGCAGGAATTCTACCGGATGCGAACCTCCCAGGGGCAGATCATCCTCCTGGATTTTGAGAGAACGGCGGAGCAGATCTTTGATGGGAACCTGTCCGTATTGACGGATTCTGGCATCAACCTGGGTGTGGTAGGCAAGGATGTCCAATATGTCAGCAATCAGAGCGCGGATATGGTGGCCTTTGTGACGGCAGGTGAGCTTTGGCTCTACAATCGCAGTGCCAACAAGGTGACCAGACTCTTTGGTTTCCGCAGCGGCAGCCAGGCAGATGAGAGAACAGAGAATCTGGATTACGACATTCAGATTTGTCGGGTGGACGAGACGGGAGATACCTCCTTTGTGGTATATGGATATATGAGTGCCGGTGATCACGAGGGAAGGCTGGGATTGTCTGTATATAACTACAATGCGGAACAAAATGTGGCGGAGGAGAGACTCTTCCTGCCCCTGTCCGTCGGTTGGGAGGTTGCCAAGCAGAATCTCTCCCAATTAACCTATGTGAATTCGGCCGATCAGCTCTATCTCTATCTGGGGGATTCCCTCTATCAGGTGAATGTGCAGGACGCTTCCTGCACCCGGCTGCAGGAGGGTATGAATCCAGATTGCTTTGTGACATCGGAGAGCCAGAAGAGTTTGGCCTGGATGGAGGAGATGGAGGAAAATGGCTCTTCCCGGGTGACGGTGATGAATCTGGAAACCGGGGAGACCATGGAGGTATCCGCCTCTTCCGGTGAGCGGATCAAGGCCCTGGGCTTTATCAATGAAGATTTTATCTATGGGCTGGCCAAAGAGGAGGATATTGTAAGCGATTCTGCAGGTAATGTTACCTTCGCCATGTACAGGATCTGCATTCAATCCATCAAGGGTCAGGTGGAGAAGGAATACCAAAGGGAAGGCATTTATGTAACCCACGTGATCCTCAAGGAGGGCTTGCTGGAGCTGGAGCGGGTCAGCCGCGGCGAGACCGGATTCCAGACCATAGAAAATGATCATATTATGAATAATGTGCAGGCTGCAGAGGATAGTATTTCTGTCCGGCTGACGGTCAGCGAGCGCAAGGGAACTCAGGTGGTCCTGGATTTCACAGTAAGCGGAACTACCAAGAACCTCCTGTCCCTGAAAAGCCAATACCTTGTCCAGGATCAAGTGCCGCAGGCCCAGGTGGAATTCTCGGGGATTGGCGAAAATACCTATTACATCTATGGAAAGGGTCATCTCCAGGGAATGACCTCCAAGGTCAACGAGGCCATTCAGGAGGCAGATGACCAGGTGGGAGTTGTATTGAACGGACGTCAGCAATATATCTGGGAGCGAGGCAATGTGGAGAGCTCCATCACCCTGGATGTAGCCACCTTGCCGACGGAGATCCTTCAAGCACCCTTGGATGAGACCTGGCTTCAGCAAGCTTTGGGTGACTCCTATACCGTCCTGAATCTCAGCGGATGCAGCCTGAGCAGCCTGCGCTATCAGATCAGCAATGGTTATCCGGTGGTGGCCAAGGTATCGGATACGGGAACCACCCTGATGGTGGGTTATGATATATACAATGTCTGGCTGTATGACGCAGCCACGGGGAATGTGTCAGCCATGGCTCTGGAGGACGCAGAAGCCCTGTTTGCTTCCGCAGGCAATATTTTCGTGAGCTATCGGGAGGCAGCATGAAATAGTAGGAAGCAGGCGACGGCCCGACAGGGCGGAAGGGAATAGGTGACAGCATGGAGCACTTGACAACAGTGAGGGAGATCTACAGGGAGCCGGATCGGTATTTGGGCCAGTCTCTTAGGGTAGGGGGCTGGGTGCGAAGTATCCGGGATTCCAAGAACTTTGGCTTCCTGGTTCTGCATGATGGTTCGTTTTTTGATACCTTGCAAGTGGTATATGAGGATAAATTGGACAATTTTGCGGAGATCTCCCGGCTGAATGTGGGGGCGGCTGTTCTGGTGAGGGGGCAGCTGGTGGCAACCCCCCAGGCGAAGCAGCCCTTTGAGATCCAGGCGGAGGAGATTCGATTGGAGGGACCTTCCGCAGGAGACTATCCCCTGCAGAAGAAGAGGCATTCCCTGGAATATCTTCGGACAATATCCCATCTGCGAGCCAGAACCAATACCTTCCAGGCAGTTTTTCGGGTTCGGTCCCTGATCGCCTATGCGATTCATACTTTTTTTCAAGAGAGGGGCTTTGTCTATGTCCATACTCCCTTGATCACAGGCAGCGATTGCGAGGGAGCGGGGGAGATGTTCCAGGTGACAACCCTGGATCTGAGCCGGGTACCCAAGGGGGAGGCGGGGGCTGTGGACTATAGTCAGGACTTCTTCAAGAAGAAGACCAGCCTGACGGTCAGCGGGCAGCTGAATGGGGAGACCTTTGCCCAGGCCTTTCGGAAGATCTATACCTTCGGACCTACCTTTCGGGCAGAGAATTCCAATACCACCCGTCATGCGGCGGAGTTCTGGATGATTGAGCCGGAGGTGGCCTTTGCCGATCTGGAGGATAATATGGAATTGGCGGAGGATATGTTGAAATATATCATCCGCTCTGTATTGGAAAAGGCTCCGGAGGAGATGCATTTCTTCCAATCCTTTGTGGACAAGACCTTGCTGGACCGCCTGCGGCATGTGGAAGAGTCGGATTTCGGCCGGGTGACCTATACGGAGGCCATAGATCTCTTGGAGCCCCACAATGGGGAATTTACCTATAAGGTCTCCTGGGGCTGTGACCTGCAGACGGAGCATGAGCGCTATCTGACAGAGAAAATCTTCCAAAAACCGGTTTTTGTCACAGATTATCCCAAGGAGATCAAGGCTTTCTACATGAAGCAGAATCCGGACGGGAAGACGGTGGCGGCCATGGATTGTCTGGTACCGGGGATCGGGGAGATCATCGGAGGAAGCCAAAGAGAAGAGAATTACGACAAGCTGGTTGGCCGCATGGAGGAGCTGGGGATGAATCCCCAGGAATATAACTTCTACCTGGATTTGCGTCGTTATGGGACGACTCGTCATGCAGGCTTCGGCCTGGGATTTGAACGCTGTGTCATGTACCTGACCGGCATGGGGAATATTCGGGATGTGATCCCCTTCCCCAGAACCGTGGGGAATTGTGAATTGTAAGAAAAAGGACAGGGGTGGGGAGAAGAGATGCGGCTGATTCATACGGCAGATATTCATTTGGGAGCTTCGCCGGATCCGGGATCTCCCTGGAGTGGCAGACGGCAGGAGGAGATTTGGAACAGCTGGAGGCGTTTGATCGACCAGGTCAGACAGGAGAGGGCGGATCTGCTGGTGATTGCCGGAGATCTCTTTCATCGTCAGCCCCTGGTGAGGGAGCTTAAGGAGGTGAATTACCTCTTTTCCACCATTCCGGATACCACTGTGGTATTGATGGCGGGGAACCATGACTACATAGGAAGGGGTTCCTATTATCCGGACTTCCCCTGGAATCCCAATGTGATAGGCTTGTGGGATTCCAGGTGTCAACGGGTAGAGATTCCCCGGAAGAATACCTGTGTCTATGGCTGCAGCTATCATCAGCGGGAGGTCAGGGACAATCTATATGCCGGGGTCAGACCCCAGGGACGGGAGGCCTACCATATTTTGGTAGCTCACGGTGGGGATGACAGGCACAGCCCCCTGGACCGGAGGGAACTGGCAGCGGCAGGCTTCGATTATGTGGCTTTGGGACATATCCATAAGCCTCAGGTTCTGGTGGAGAATCGGGTGGCCTTTTCCGGTGCCCTGGAGCCCATTGACCGAAATGATACGGGGATTCATGGCTACCGCCGGGTGACACTCTCGGCTGAGGGAGGGAGGGAGGAATTTGTGCCCTTTGCCTGTCGGTCTTATCTGGATCTGGATGTGCAGGTGGAGGAATCCACGACCCAATTTCAGCTGGAGGAGGAGATCCGTGCCAGGATGGAGGAAGAGGGGCGGGAGAATATCTTCCGGCTGAGATTGGCGGGGCAGAGGGATGCAGAGATGGAATTCTCCCAAGACCGCCTGAGGCAGCTGGGGAATATCTCGGAGGTGGAAGATAGAAGTCAACCGGCCTATGACTTGAAGCAGCTGGCGGAGACCTATGAGGGCAGCCTGATCGGCGCCTATATCCGGCATTTTGCCGACAGCAAGGATCCGGTGGAGCAGAAAGCATTATTTTATGGTATCAGAGCCTTGCTGGATGCCAAGAGGGACTTATGAAACTGCGAGAATTGAAGATCAAGAACTTTGGGAAATTTCAACATCGCTCCATACTCCTGGAGGAGGGGCTGAATCTGATCTGCGGACAGAATGAAAGCGGGAAGTCAACGGTCCATACCTTCATTCGGAGCATGCTCTTCGGAATACGCAGGCAGAGGGGCAGGGCTTCCAGAAATGATCTTTACAGCCGCTACCAGCCCTGGGAGGATCCGACCAATTATGGGGGAGAGCTCCGCTTCGACAGCGGAGGCAAGACCTTTCGATTGTCCCGGAATTTCGGACAGGGGCAGGCAGGCAGCCAGCTGATCTGTGAAACGGACGGGGAATGTCTGTCGGTGGAGGACGGGGATCTGAAGATGCTTCTGGGAGGGGTCAGTGAGAACCAATATGACAATACGGTTTCCATTGGTCAGCTCAAGGGGGTGACGGATGAGGGTTTGGCCACGGAGTTAAAGAATTATATGGCCAACTACCAGGGAACCATAGACGGGACCTTGGATCTGGAGGCAGCGGCAGGGCAGCTCAAGGAGAAGAAGAGGGAAAGAGAGCGGCAGATCCGGGAGGAGAAGGCAGGTCAGGAGATCCGGCAGCAGGCTCTTTCCGCTCGGGTAGATTATGCCAGACAGGAATGCCGTCAATGGGAGGCCAATTGCAAGACCACGGAGGAGGCGCTGAATCAGGCTATTTTCCATCGAGAGGTTTCCCATAAGGACATGAAGAAGGTTCTGAAGGAATCCATGGAGAAGTCTGGCCGCAAATGGGTGCGGGTGGCCTGGATTCTGGCTATTATATCCTTTCTCATGTTCTTGTCCGTGCTCTTCTTCTTCAAGGTGCCTTCCCGCTTGATCCGAACCGGGCTGGCTATCTCCATATTGGCCTTGTTCTGGCTGGTGCTGCATGAGCTGCGACACCGAAAGCAGTCGGTTCTGGTGGAGGAGCCGGATGGGGAGGAGGAGAGGATCCAGAAGTTGCAATGGAACCTGGAATATCTGCAGCAGGAATTCTCTGCCAAGAAGACGGAGGTGGAGAATCTGGAGTTGGAATACCGGGAATATTGCCTCTCCTGCGGGAACAAAAGCAGGCTGCAGGAGGATGTGAAGGCCCTGGAATTGGCTTTGGAGACCCTGGAGACCTTGTCAGGGGAGCTGCAAAGGCAGGTGGGAAGGGGATTGAAGGATCGCATGTCAGAGATCCTGTCTCAGATTACAGGGGGAAGGTATGAGGCCGTATCCCTGGATGGGGAGATGAAAATGGGTTTGCACAGTCGGGATCAATACCTGCCCCTCACCCAGGCCAGCAGGGGAACCGTGGAGCAGACCTATTTTGCCCTGCGCATGGCAGCGGCAGACCTTCTGTGTGCCGAGGAAGACCTGCCGATTCTATTGGATGAGGTCTTTGCTATGTATGACGACCAGCGGCTGACCCAGGTTCTGCATTGGCTTAGCCGCCAGAAGCGCCAGATTCTTCTCTTTACCTGTCACAGCCGGGAGGAAAGACTGCTGGCGGAGCAGGGGATCCCCTTCCACAAGGTGGCCTTGTAGGACAGGGAGGAACCTCGGTTATCGCGCCAGTCAGGTACCAGTCAGGTCAGTCCTTACAGCAGGCCAGAACCTTTTGAAAGTCCAGGGAACCGCCGAAGAGGTCCAGCGCGCTTCCTACGGTTACATCTACCACATTTTTGCCCGCTTTCTTGAGGAGGCGGAGATCTTCATAGCTTCCCACGCCCCCGGCGTAGGTGACGGGGAAGCCCTTCAGACCGGCCAGGAGCTCTACCAGGCTGACTTCAATGCCTGCGGCCTTGCCCTCCACGTCTGCCGCATGAATCAGGAATTCATCACAGCAGGAGGACAATTCCTGAAGAATCTCCGGATCCAGCCGGACATCGGTAAACTTCTGCCAGCGGTCGGTGACGATATAGTAAGCGCCATCCCTGCGGCGGCAGCTCAGATCCAGAACCAAATGCCTTCGGCCTACAGCCTGGATCAGACCTTGAAGATTTGCCCGATTGATCTGTCCGTCTCGGAAGACATAAGAGGTAACAATGACATGGCTGGCTCCGGCATCCAGGAAGGCAGCGGCATTGTCTGCCGTGACGCCGCCCCCCAGCTGCAATCCTCCCGGCCAGGCTTGCAAGGCAGCCATAGCCTGGGCCCTGGTGGCAGGGTAATAGGGAGAATCCCCAGGGTTCAGAAGGATGACATGGCCGCCGGTCAGACCCATTTTCCGATAGAGGCGGGCATAGAAGGGGGCGTCCTGGTCTGAGACAAAGTTTTCCGAGGCCTGGTTGCCCACATCTGACAGGCTGCCGCCTATGATTTGCTTGACTTTTCCATTATGGATATCTATACAAGGTCGAAATCTCATAAATCAATACAATCCTTTCGCTGCGTTCAATGGTATTCTCATTGTATCTTAAAAATGAAAAGGTATCAACCGCAAACAGATGAAGGGGGCTTATCGGTGAATCGGACAGCAGACCAGGGGGCCGCCCCGTTTTTTTTTACTATTGATTGATGTTTTGAGCAAAAGGTGGTAATATGCAAGTGCTTGACCAATGCCCGGGAAGTCGGGGCAGGCTGGCGTCAAGGATAGAACGGTAGGTCATGGGGGAGGAAGAGTCCGAAAGGAGTACATATCATTATGAAGACAAGAAAACTATCGACCAAGGAAATTGCCTTGATTGGCCTTATGGCAGCGATCCTGTGTCTGGCGGCGCCCTTTTCCGTCCCCATAGGACCGGTGCCTATCTCTTTGGCAACCCTGGCGATCTATTTCACTATCTACTTATTAGGAGCCTTTTGCGGCACCCTCAGCTGTTTGATCTACCTCTTGCTAGGCTTGGTGGGACTGCCGGTCTTCTCCGGCTTTAGCAGCGGCCCGGAGAAGCTGCTGGGGCCTACGGGCGGCTATCTGATTGGTTACCTGCTTATGGCCTGGATCGGGGGTATTTTCCTTGATAGATATCGGAAGAATATTCTGCTGCAATTCCTGGGTCTGGTCCTGGGAACGGCTGCTTGCTATATTCTGGGCACCGCCTGGCTGGCTCAGCAGGCGAGTCTGAGCCTGAGGGCGGCTCTCTGGGCTGGGGTAATCCCCTTTATTCCGGGAGATTTGATTAAAATCGTTGCTGCCATGGCAGTGGCACCTCAGATTCGCAGGCAGCTGGATCGCTTTCGTCCGCAAGATCAGAGGATTTCCAGGTAGTTTCAGATTGTTGATAAGAGAGGAAGGAACATGAACCATCTATTTTCCAACAGGGATCTGAAGAGGCTGCTGTTTCCTATCGTGATTGAGCAATTGCTGAATTCCTTGATGGGAACTGCGGATACCATTATGGTCAGCAACATCGGATCGGAGGCTATCTCTGCGGTATCTCTGGTGGATTCCATCAATGTGCTGATGATCCAGGCCTTTGCCGCTTTGGCTGCCGGAGGAACCATTGTTTGCTCCCATTACGTAGGGAGCCGTAAGATGAAGGAGGCCAATCATTCGGCCCAGCAGCTTCTGCTGACTGTGACGGTGCTGTCCATGGCCATCATGGGCGTTTGCCAGCTCCTTCGCAATCCCATGCTTTCCCTGATTTTTGGTCAGATCGAGGAGGCTGTGATGGTCAATGCCCGGATCTACTTCTTCTATACGGCTTTGTCCTTTCCCTTTATTGCCATGTACAATGCGGGAGCTGCTATTTTCCGATCCCAGGAGAATACCCGATTGCCTATGCTGATCTCGGTGGCATCCAATTTCCTGAATATCGGGGGCAATGCCATCTTAATCTGGGGTTTTCGTATGGGGGTGGCCGGTGCGGCGATCCCTACCCTTGTCTCCCGTATCTTCTGCGCAGTGATGGTTCTGGCTTGTTTGCATCGTTCCAAATACCAGATTCAGATTAGGGACTATCGTAAGATTCGACCGGATTGGCCGGCGATTCGGAAGATTCTGTCCATCGGAATTCCCTCCGGTGTGGAAAATAGTATGTTCCAGCTGGGCAAGCTGGCAGTCCAGTCTACGGTATCTACCCTGGGGACTACAGCCATTGCCGCTCAGGCTATGACCAATATTCTGGAGGGGCTGAACGGAGTTGCCGGGATGGGGATCGGAATCGGCCTCATGACGGTGGTAGGGGAATGTCTGGGAGCCGGGCGACAGGATGAGGCAGTCTACTATATCAAGAAGCTTTCCCTGGTGGCAGAGGTCGCTGTTGCAGCCTCCTGCCTCCTGGTTCTGGCTCTGACCAAGCCGATCACCTGGATCGGAGGCATGGATCCGGCCAGTGCCAACCTTTGCTTCCAGATGGTGGTAGCCATTACGGTGGTGAAACCCCTGCTCTGGGTCCTCTCCTTTGTACCAGGATACGGAATGCGGGCGGCGGGAGATGTGAGATTCTCCATGATCCTATCCTGTGCCTCCATGTGGACCTTTCGAGTGGTGACCTGTATCATACTTTGCCGTTATATGGGATTTGGACCCATGGGGGTCTGGATTGCCATGTTCCTGGATTGGGGCTTCCGGGCTTTCAGCTACAGTCTGCGCTTTCGAAGCCGTCGCTGGCTCCTGCACAAGGTCATAGACAAGGAATAAAGCAAAAGCATAGCTTTTCTTTTGATATAAATGTGGTATAATGCAAGCAAAATATTGACTTTAGGGAGGGTAATCAGGTAGTCATGCAGATTTTGATTGTTGGCTGCGGGAAAGTGGGAAGAGTCCTGGCGGTTAAGCTATCCAAAGAGGATAACAATGTAACGGTAGTGGATATGAATCCGGAGGTGGTTCGGAGCATATCCACTGCATATGATGTAATGGGGGTTGTGGGAAATGGCGCCAGCTACAGTGTCCTGTCGGAGGCTGACCTAGAACATACGGATATTCTCATTGCAGTGACCCACAATGATGAGGTGAATCTTCTCTGCTGTGTGGTGGCCAAGAAGGCGGCCAATTGCCATACTATTGCCAGGGTTCGAAATCCCATCTATTCCACCGAGAGGGAGTTCCTTCGCCGGGAACTGGGGCTGTCTATGATCATCAATCCAGAATGGGCAGCGGCTCATGAGATTTCCCGCCTGCTGCGCTTTCCCTCGGCCATTGAGATTGACAGCTTTTCCAAGGGACGCATTGAAATGCTCCGCTTTAAGGTGCCCAAGGATTCCCTGATGGTCGGCCATGCTTTGAAGGAAATGCCCCACAAGCTGCAGCTGGAGGTTTTGGTATGCGCAGCAGAGCGCAAGGGTCAGGTCCTTATCCCGGACGGTAATTATGTGGTGCAGGAGGGGGATACCCTATCCATCGTGGCAAAGCCTCAAAATGCCAATGTTTTCTTCAAGAAGATCGGCATCCGGACCAACCAGGTGAAGAATACCATGATCATTGGGGGCGGCTCTATCACCTTCTATCTGACCCAGATGCTGGAGACCATGGGGATCCAGGTTAAGATTGTGGAGATCAGGAGAGAACGGTGCGAGGAGCTCAGCGAGCTCCTGCCCAAGGCAACCGTAATCTGTGGAGACGGCAGTGATCAGGAGCTCTTGCAGGAGGAACATCTGGAGCAGATGGACTCCCTGGTGGCCTGCACGGGGATGGATGAGGAGAATATTATCCTATCCCTCTATGCCAAGGATAAGGTTCGCTCCAAGGTGGTGACCAAGATGAACCACTTGGACTTTAATGATGTGATTCACAGCTTGAATCTGGACAGTCTGGTCTATCCCAAGAATATTACGGCGGAGACCATCCTCCAATATGTCCGGGCTATGGCCAACACGGTGGGAAGCAATGTAGAGACTCTCTACAAGCTGATGGATGACCGGGTAGAAGCCTTGGAATTCATCATCAGTCCCAAGGCTACCATTACCGGAATTTGTCTGCAGGATATGCGATTTAAGAAGGGGCTCCTGATTGCGGGTATCATGCGAAAGGGCAAGTTTATCATACCCGGCGGCCAGGATGTCTTCCAGGTGGGGGACTCGGTCATTGTTGTGACGACGAACAGCGGTTTTCAGGATGTCTATGATATCCTGGAAGAGTAAGGGAGGGGCAGGATGAATTATTCAATGATTCGCTATATTCTGGCCTGGGTGTTGAAGGTAGAGGGAGCTCTGATGGGGCTCCCCTGTATCATTGCGTTGATTTATGGAGAAAGGGAGGGGTATGCCTACCTTTTCTGTATGGCTGTCTGTCTGGCAATCGGATTTCTGGGTTCTTTTAAGAAGCCGGAGAATACGGAGATCTACCAGAAGGATGGCTTTGCTGCCGTGGCTTTGGCCTGGATTGTCCTAAGTCTCTTCGGAGCCATTCCCTTCATGCTGACAGGGGAGGTAAAATCCTATGTGGATGCCCTCTTCGAGATTGTATCCGGCTTCACCACAACGGGGGCTTCCATTCTGAAGGATGTGGAGGCGGTCTCCCATGCCACCCTTCTGTGGAGAAGCTTCTCCCACTGGGTAGGGGGCATGGGGGTTTTGGTTTTTATCCTGATGCTGATTCCCGTGAAGAATGGATCTCAGATGAACCTGATGCGGGCAGAGAGCCCCGGGCCCTCCGTATCCAAGTTTGTGCCCCGGGTTCGGAATACGGCGATTATCCTCTATAAGATCTACGTGGTCATGACCATCCTGCAGATCCTCCTCCTGCTCATCAGCAAGATGAATTGGTTTGATGCCCTTTGTATGTCCTTTGGAAGTGCAGGTACGGGGGGCTTCAGCATCCTCAATACCGGCTGTGCCTCTTATACCCCGGTGCAGCAGTGGATTATCACGGTCTTCATGATCCTCTTCGGAGTGAATTTCAGCTTCTATTATCTCATCCTCTGCAAAAAGGCAGGGGCTGCCCTGAAAATGGAGGAGGTTCGGGCCTATTTTATCATTATTGGGGTGGCCATCCTCCTGATTACCTGGAATATCAGCAGCCGGTACGCATCCATGGGACATGCCCTGCGGGATGCCGCCTTTCAGGTGGGAAGTATCATCACTACTACCGGATATTCCACCACAGACTTTAACCTGTGGCCGGAGCTGTCCAAGTATATCCTGATCCTTTTGATGTTTATCGGGGCTTGCGCAGGCAGCACCGGCGGGGGCATCAAGGTATCCCGAATTGTGATATTATGCAAGTCTATTGGCAAGGAGATGCAGGTGATTGCCCACCCCAGAGGCATTCAGAAGGTCAAGATGGACGGAAAAACGGTGGAGCATGAGATCCAGCGGTCCATCAATGTATTTTTCATTGCCTATATGGTGATCTTTGCAGCCTCCGTCCTGGTCATCAGTTTTGACGAATTTTCCTTTGAGACCAATTTCACGGCGGTAGCAGCTACATTGAACAACATAGGTCCCGGCATGGACATGGTGGGACCGGCGGGGAATTTTGCCGCCTATAGCCCCATTTCCAAGATTATGCTGACCTTGGATATGCTGGCAGGAAGACTGGAGCTCTTCCCCTTCCTGATCCTCTTCTGCCCTTCCACCTGGAAGGGGCAGGGCTGATCCCTTTTGACTTTTAGCTGCGGCGGACTTTCACTTGGGCAGCAGAAGTGTTTGATTTGAGAGGAGATGTACGATATGAGTGACTGGAGAGACAAGGTGCGAAGAGTTGTCCCCTATGTGCCGGGGGAGCAGCCGGATCAGCCGGATATGATTAAATTGAATACCAATGAAAATCCTTATCCACCGGCTCCTGGCGTGAGGAAGGCCCTGGAGGCTTTTGATACAGACCGTCTTCGTCTGTATCCGGATCCCAAGGCTGGGGTGCTGACCCAGGCATTGGCGGACTACTATGGGGTCAAGCCCACTCAAGTCTTTGTAGGAGTGGGATCTGACGATGTCCTGGCCATGTCCTTTTTGACCTTTTTCCATTCAGACAAGCCCATCCTCTTTCCGGATATCACTTATTCCTTCTATGATGTGTGGGCAGAGGAATTTCGGATTCCTTATGTCACCAAGGCGCTGGATGACAACTTCCACATAGTGCCGGAGGATTATTTCGGGGAGAATGGAGGAGTCATCTTCCCTAATCCCAATGCTCCCACCGGTGTGGAGCTGCCCTTGTCAGCGATCGAGGACATTTTGCAGCATAATCGGGATGTGGTGGTGATAGTGGATGAGGCCTATGTGGACTTCGGCGCCAGGACTGCCCTTCCCCTGCTGGAAAAGTATGACAACCTTCTGGTGGTGCAGACCTTTTCCAAGTCCCGGTCTATGGCGGGAATGCGGATCGGCTTCTGCATAGGCAATGAGGAGCTGATCTCCTATCTGAATGACGTGAAATATTCCTTCAACTCCTATACCATGGATCAGCTGACTCTGGCTTTGGGGACGGAGGCATTGAAGGATCAAGCTTATTTTCAGGAGACGGTAGACAAGATTGTAAAGACTCGGGAATGGACCAAGAAGGAGCTGAGACGGCTGGGATTTACCTTCGAGGATTCCAAGGCCAATTTTATTTTCGCCAGTCATGAGACCATACCCGCTGGCCAGATCTTCCAGGCCTTGCGGGAGAGACATATCTATGTCCGCTATTTTGACAAACCCAGGATTGACAACTACCTGCGCATTACCATAGGAACCCGGGAGGAGATGGAGACGCTGATCGAGTTCCTGGACCACTTGTTAGCATAGTTGGATAGAAAAGAGGATAACAAAGAACCATGGACGAGAATGAAGTAGATGTGCCGGTGTACCTGATCACCGGCTTTTTGGAAAGTGGAAAGTCCACATTTATCGATTTTACGGTGCAGCAGGAATATTTCCAGATTGACGGTCCCACCCTGCTTTTGTCCTGCGAGGAAGGGGAAGTGGAGTATGACGAGAAGATGTTGCACAGGCATTTGACGGTTTTAGAAAAGATCGAGGAGCCGGAGGATTTTACCCTGGAGAGATTGAGAACCTTGCAAAGAAGGTATCAGCCGGAGCGGGTGATTCTGGAGTACAATCCCCTGTGGAGTGTCCAAAAGCTGGAGACCATGGAGCTGCCGGAGGGCTGGGGTATTGTCCAGCATATCGTTACGGTGGATGGAAGCTCCTTCCAGGTCTATAGGAATAATATGAAGTCCCTTTTTGTGGAAATGGTGAAGAATGCGGATATGGTCATGTTCAACCGCTGTTCCATGGAATTGCCCCTGGCTAACTTTCGCCGAAGCATCAAGGTGGTGAACCCGGGCTGTGAGATCCTTTTTGAGGATTCCAGCGGGGAGTTGACGGATATTTTCGAGGATTCGCTTCCTTATGATCTGGAGGCGGAGGTCGTAGAGATTGAGGATGTAGACTTTGGCATTTTTTATGTGGATGCGGGGGAACATCCGGAGCGTTACCAGGGCAAGACCCTTCGATTGAAGGGCATGGTGCTGAAGAGCCGGGGAGCCGGGGCAGATTATTTCGTCCCGGGACGCAAGGCTATGACTTGCTGCGCGGATGATACCACCTTCATCGGTTATCTATGCCGGGGGAAGAATGCTAAGGAGGTAGAGGATCTGGACATGGGCAGCTGGGTGGAGGTGACGGCAGTCATCGACTACCGCTATGAGAAGGTCTACCATGAGACGGGTCCGGTTCTTCTGGCTCAGGAGATTAAGCCCGCCCAGGCGCCGGAGTCGGAGCTGGTTTATTTCAATTGATGGCATGGAAGGGTAGCGGACGCTTGTGATTGTTTATGCAGTCGGGCCAAGGAACGAAAGACAGCAGCATTCGGGGGAAAAGATATGTATTTGATAGTAGGTTTGGGGAACCCGGGGCGAAAGTATGAGGGAACCAAGCATAATGTGGGCTTTGACACCATCACTTACCTGGCGGATGAGTATCGGATTCCCTATTCCGGGATCCAGCTGAAGGCTATGGTAGGGAAAGGGGTCATGGCAGGTCAGAAGGTTCTTCTGGCCAAGCCCATGACTTATATGAATCTAAGCGGGGAGGCTGTGGGAGCTCTGGTCCATTATTATAAGCTGGATCCGGAGCAGGAGCTGGTGGTCATCTACGATGACATCAGCCTGGAGCCGGGGGCGATTCGGGTGCGGAAAAAGGGCAGTGCCGGAGGACACAATGGCATGAAGAATATCATCAGCCATCTGGGGACGGACCATTTTCCCCGTATCCGCATCGGAATCGGAGAGAAGCCTGCCAATTGGGATCTGGCGGACTATGTCCTGTCTCCCTTCTCCCGGGAGGACAGAGGCAGGGTGGAGGAAGCCGTGGAGGATGCGGCCAAAGCCTTGCAGCTGATTCTGGAGGGAAGCATGGATGAGGCCATGAATCGCTATAATAAAAAGGCAAAAGAGAGTGCAAAGGCCGGTAAGGGGAATCTGGAATGAGAGCTTTTATGCAGCCATTGGAGGAAATGGCGGGTATGGAAGACCTGAAGAGGCTGCTGGTTGGCAATCGGGGCCTGATTACAGTGACCGGATGTCTGGAATCCCAGAAGGCTCATCTGGCTGCGGGGCTGGCGGAGGGGTGTCCGACTCTTCTGTTGGTGGCGGAGAACGAGCTGAAGGCCAAGGAGCTCTATGAGGATTATCGCACCTATGATCCGGACCTAATCTTCTATCCCGCCAGGGATTTGATCTTCTATCAGGCTGATCTGTCAGGCAACCTGCTGACCAGGCAGAGAATGAAAGTCATACAGGCATTGATGGAGCGGAAGAGAGTTACTGTAGTCACCAGTACCGGGGGCTGCATGGACTACCTTCTGCCTCTTCGTGTGCTGAAAAAGCATATCCGACTTCTGAAAAATGACAGCAGGCTGGATCTGGAGGAATTCAGTCGCGATCTGACTGCCATGGGCTATGAGCGGTGTGCCCAGGTGGAGGCCTCCGGCCAATTCTCTATTCGCGGGGGTATCCTGGATCTCTTTGCCCTCACGGAGGAAAATCCCTGGAGAATCGAGCTTTGGGGCGATGAGGTGGACTCCATCCGCAGCTTTGATGTGGAGAGCCAGCGATCGATCGAAAACCTCACGGAGATCACGGTCTATCCGGCTACCGAGGAGATTGGCCGGGAGGAGGAGGGATTTTATCAGAGACTGACGGATACCTTGCTGGATTATTTCCCGGAAAAGACCAGAATTTTCCTGGATGAGCCGGGTCGAATTCTGGAAAATGCCCGGGTCCTGTCTGAGGAATATCGGGAGTGTGTCATCCACAGGCTGGAGAAGGGTCAGATGAAGGCGGAGGAGGGCAATCGCCTCCTGACACCGGAACAGCTGACTTATGAGATGAACCGGCGCAATTGTATCGGTCTTAGCCTGATGGAGCTGCGCAAGGGAGCTTGGGAGATTCGAGACCATTATAGCGTGACGGTCAAGCCCGTCAGTTCCTACAACCATCAATTTCCCCTTCTGGTGGAAGACCTGCGCAAATGGAAGCAGGCCGGTTACCGGGTGATTCTTTTGTCTGCCTCCCGTACCCGGGGCAATCGGCTGGCCAGGGATCTGCAAGAAGAGGGGCTGAATGCCTTCTACAGTGAGGAGAAGGATCGGCTCTTAAGTCCCGGGGAGATTTTGGTGGTCTATGGCTATGCCGGCCGGGGATTTGAATATCCCATGCAGAAGTTTGTTCTTATTACAGAGACGGATATCTTCGGAAAAGAGCAGAAAAGGAAGAAGAAAAAGCCGGAATACAGTGGGCAGAAGATTCAGGACTTTGCGGAACTGACTCTGGGGGATTATGTGGTGCACGAAAGCCATGGTTTGGGCATTTATCGGGGCATCGAGAAGGTCAAGGTAGACAATACCCTCCGGGATTATATCAAGATTGAGTATGCGGGAGGCAGCAATCTCTATGTGCAGGCTACCCAGCTGGACCTTTTGCAAAAATACGGAGGCGGCACCGGCGGGGAGGTGCGAAGGCCCAAGCTGAATCAGCTGGGAGGCCAGGAATGGATCAAGACCCGCAATAAGGTCCGCAAGGCAGTGGCAGATATTGCCAAGGATCTGGTTGCCCTCTATGCGGCCCGTCAGGGAAGCTCCGGCTATCCATTCGCTCCGGATACGGTTTGGCAGAGGGAATTCGAGGAAATGTTCCCCTTTGAGGAGACGGCAGACCAGCTGGCGGCCATCGAGGCTACCAAGCGGGATATGGAAAGCCCTAAGATCATGGATCGCCTGATCTGCGGAGATGTGGGCTATGGCAAGACGGAGATCGCCATCCGGGCTGCCTTCAAGGCGGTACAGGAGAGCAAGCAGGTGGTTATCCTGGTACCTACCACGATTCTGGCGCAGCAGCATTATAATACCTTTACCCAGAGGATGAAGGATTTCCCGGTGCGGATTGACCTGCTTTGCCGCTTCCGGTCTCCGGCTCAGCAAAAAAAGACCCTGCTGGATCTGAAGAAGGGTCAGGTAGATATCCTCATTGGTACCCATCGGGTTCTGTCCAAGGATGTGGTCTTCAAGGATCTGGGCCTTCTGGTGGTGGATGAGGAGCAGCGATTTGGGGTAACTCATAAGGAGAAAATCAAGAGATTGAAGCAGAATGTGGATGTATTAACCTTGACTGCCACTCCTATCCCCAGGACCCTTCATATGAGCCTTATCGGTATCCGGGACATGAGCGTGCTGGAGGAGCCGCCCCTGGATCGGGTTCCCATCCAGACCTATGTAATGGAATACGATGAGGAGCTGGTGAGGGAGGCCATCAGCCGGGAATTGGCCAGAGGCGGCCAAGTCTACTATGTCCATAACCGGGTGAATACCATTTTGGATCTGACCAACCGGATCTCCGCCCTGGTGCCGGAGGCCAATGTGGCCTATGCCCATGGCCAGATGAAGGAGCGAGAGCTGGAGAAGATCATGTACAGCTTTATCAACGGGGAGGTTGACGTTCTGGTCTCCACCACCATCATAGAGACAGGAATGGACATTTCCAATGTCAATACCATCATTATCCACGATGCGGATCAGATGGGCCTGGCTCAGCTCTACCAGCTGAGGGGACGGGTGGGCAGAAGCAACCGCACCGCCTATGCCTTCCTGATGTACCGCCGCAACAAGATGCTGCGGGAAGAGGCGGAGAAGCGACTCATGGCCATTCGGGAATTCACAGATCTGGGCAGCGGGGTTAAGATTGCCATGCGGGATCTGGAAATCCGGGGTGCCGGCAATCTCCTGGGGGCGGAGCAGCATGGTCATATGGAAGCCGTAGGTTATGATCTCTACTGTAAGATGCTCAGCAAAGCTGTCCGGGATGCCAAGGGAGAGAAGCAGGAAGAGGAGGACTTTGATACGGTCATTGACCTGGTGGTGGACGCCTATATTCCGGAGGCTTATATCACGAATGAAGGTCAGAAGCTGGATATTTACAAACGAATCGCAGGGATAGAGACAGAGGAAGAAATGGAGCAGATGCTGGAGGAGCTGCTGGACCGCTTCGGAGAGCCCCCCCGCTGTGTTCGGAACCTGGTGGCTGCAGCCCAGCTGAAGGCCATGGCTCACCGCCTCTATCTCACAGAGATCAAGCAGGCAGGGAAGGAAATCCGCTTCTTCTTCTATGAAAAAGCCAGAATCGACGTGGGGGGAATCCCCCATCTTCTGGAGGAATACGGGCGCAAACTGCGTCTCCAGAAGGACAAGAAAATCGGCTTCCTCTACCAGCCCGGGAAAGCAGAGAAAAAGGGCGAAAATATCCTGACCCAGGTGGTCAGCTTCCTGGAAAGTATGGAAAAATACCTTTTGACACTGTAACCAATTATGTGAAAAAAGTTTGAAATCTGTGAAAAAGATTGCCTGAAAAGGGAAAAAAGGATATACTGGGAGACAAAGTGCGGTCGAAGGCCCAAAGGCAGACGGGTAAGTCGGCTTTTCCTATGCGCACTGCGAAACATTGGGTCGGGTATCAAGAGACCTAAACCTGTGATTGCCGGAGTTGGGCCGGTAATAAAATAGAATGGATTTGGAGGTTGTTATGAAAAGAAGGAAAACATTTGCCCTTTGCGGGGTTTTATCCCTGACTATGGCAGCAGCAGGATTGACAGGCTGCAGCAGCAAGGTGGACGGAACAGCCACTGCTTTGGTGGTTGGCGAGGAAGAAGTCAGCCTGGGAACTGCTAATTTTATCCTGCGTTATCAGCAGGCGGAGACCCTTTACATGATGCAGAACTATGGCATGGTATCCGAGGGCAGCAGCATGTGGGATTCTACGGTGGACAGCGGTACCTACGGAGAACAGTTTAAGGATAATATCAAGGATGATATTGTGGAAATGGTTCTTCTGCGCCAGCATGCCTCGGAATATAATGTAACGATTTCTGACGAGTATCAGGAACAGATTGAGAGTGCGGCCAAGACTATTATGGAGAGCAATGCGGATGCCATGGATCAGATTGGGGCCACCCAGGAGAATGTAGAGGAGATGATGGAGCTCTATACCTACAAGACCCTGATGAAGGATCCTATGGTGGAGGATACAGACCGGGAGGTCTCGGATGAGGAGGCAGCTCAGACCAGAATTACCTACTCCCGTATCAAGCTGACGGGCACGGACGATGATGGCAATACTACGGACCTGACCGATGAGGAGAAGGCCAGCCTGAAGGAGGAGTGCCAGGAATTGCTGGATCAGGTGCAGGCTTCCGCCGATCCTGCCAATGAGGATATTTCCACCCTGGCAGAGGCCATTGACGAGGACTTCCTGACCAGCGGTGTGAACTACAGTACCAATGATGAAGAGGATACAACGATTGATGATGCGGTGAAGGAAGCTGTGAGCACCCTGTCGGATGGTCAGGTATATGATGGCATCATTGAGACGGATGACTATTATTATGTAGTACGTCTGGATCATAAGTTTGACGAGGATGCCACCGAGACCAAGAAGCAGTCCATCATCAGCGAGCGGGAAGATGATAATTACGACAGCAAGGTGCAGGAGTGGAAGGATGCCACAAGCATCGAGGAGAAGAGCCCCTGGAAGAAGCTGAAGGTAACCGATAAGGATGCCTATGTGGTGAAGACAGCAGATAGTACCGCTACTTCTACCTCCTCTGAGGACGCCTCTTCTGCCTCCAGCTCTTCTGTCAGCACGAGTTCTGCTGGCACTGAGAGCACCAGCGCTGCCTCCAGCTCTTCCAGCGAATCATAAGGATTGTAGGAGTGCGTAGCCCGGAACAAGCTGTGCAACCAGAGATTTGGGCGTTTTGACATCCGAACCAGGGATTAGGGATGCGCAAACAAGCAAGGGAGGAGGGGTATCATATATGGAAAGGCAGGAATTTGAGAAGCTGACAAAGGACAGGATCACCTACCTGGACGGCGCCTTCGGCTCCAATATGGTGAAAAAGGGAATGCCAAAGAATGTATGTGTGGAAGCCTGGCTTCTGGACCATAAGGAGTGGGTGACCAGCCTGCAGGAGCAATACCTGGAGGCAGGCAGCCAGATCATCTATGCCCCTACCTTTTCTGCTAATTGCATCAGCCTGCGCAAGCATGGCAAAGAGGCAGATACGGGGAAGCTGAATCGGGAGCTGGTGGAGCTGACCCTGGAAAATGTGAAGGGACGGGCTTGGGTAGCTGGGGATCTGACCACCTCCGGAGAACTCCTGGATCCCCTGGGGGATCTGACGGAGGAGGAGCTGTATGAGGCCTATTGCCAACAGATAGAGGCCCTTGCCCAGGCCGGAGCCGATCTTCTGGTGGCGGAGACCATGCTGAGCCTGCCGGAGACGGAGGTTGCCCTGCGGGCGGCCCTGGATACCTGCCAGCTGCCCATGATCTGCACATTGACGGTCGGAGAGGAGGGCAGAGCCCTCTTTGGGGGAACCGCAGCTGAGGCGGTGGAGACCCTGCAGGCTCAGGGAGCTTCCGCAGTAGGCGTGAATTGCTCTGTGGGACCCGATCAGCTGCAGGATGTGGTGAAGGCCATGAAGGCCTGTGCCAAGCTTCCCCTTGTGGTAAAACCCAATGCAGGCTTGCCCCTGATCAATGAAGAGGGAGAAGCCATCTACCAGATGAGTCCCCAGGACTTTGCGGCCCATATGGCAGACCTGGTGGATCTGGGAGCCAATCTGATTGGCGGCTGCTGCGGAACCACACCGGAATATATTCGGATTCTAAGAGAGCAGATGGAAAGACGATAGGCTGTGCACCTGGCTGTTCGGGCGGCAGAGGCTGTGCAGGTGACCATAGGAGACAGATATGTACAATGATTTACTGACCATTGGGCCTTTTACTATCCATGGATATGGATTAATGACGGCCATAGGGATTCTGGCGGCCTATTTTACGGCAGAAAACCGGGCAAAGAAGAAGGGGCTGCAGCCGGAACGGGTCTTTGGCCTGGTTTGCTGGTGTGTGGTCCTGGGCTATATCGGCTCTAAACTCTTATATCTGTGCACCATTTTGCCGGATCTGATGGCAGACCCTGGTATCTTCTGGCGGTCTTTGGGAGATGGATGGGTAGTATTTGGGGGCATCCTGGGGGGCATCCTGGGGGGATATCTCTATTGCAGGCGCAGCAAGCTGGAGGCCTGGAAATACTTTGACCTAGGGCTGGCCAGTGTGGCCCTGGCCCAGGGCTTTGGCCGAATCGGTTGCTTCCTAGCGGGTTGCTGCTATGGGGTGGAGACGGACTGCCCCTTGTCGGTGAACTTTACCCATTCGGACTTTGCTCCTCCGGGAAATAGAGTCCCTACCCAGCTGATCTCCAGCGGGCTGGACTTTCTTCTCTTTTTCTTTCTCATCCTCTATGACAGGAAATGGAAGAAAAGGGATGGAGAGGTAACCGCCTGGTATCTGATTTTCTACAGTGCCGGACGTTTCCTCCTGGAATTCTGGCGAGGCGATGCTGCTAGAGGCTCCGTAGGCGGTCTGTCCACCTCCCAATTCATCGGGATCTTCACCCTGGCGGCGGGGCTTGTGCTGCTGGCTCTGCGGCGAAGAAGTCCGGAGAAGGCCGAGGAGAAGGTCGCGGAGGATATCAAGAAGAAAGTCGAGGAGAGTCCGGAAGAGAGTAAGAGCCAGGATTGAGACAGGGAAGAAGCAGTCCAGGAGATGACCAAGGAAAAGGCATTCGGAAGTGGGTCCGGAATGCCTTTTTTATGTTTGGCCGGAAGCTCTTGCATCAAGGTGTCAATACACTAGGTTGTCAATTCTTTTTTCAGATTCATCATCCGGAAGGAGATCATCAGATAGAAAAGCATATCTTCATTTTCAAAATCCACATTAATGAGCTCCCGGATCCGATCCAGGCGGTAGAGGAAGGTGCTACGGTGGATGAAGAGCTTTCGGGAGGCCTGGACGGCGTTCAGGTGGGTCTCCAGGTAGACCTTGAGGGTTTCACAATATTCGGAATTATGTCTGATATCATAGGCCTTGAGGGTTAGCAGTTTCTGGGAGCAAGCCATATGGATAGGCAGGTCCCGGCTGCAGCATTCCATCAGATAATAGAGGGAGATGTCCTCGAAGCGGTGAACCCAGCGGTAGCTCTGGTATTTGCTGCCGATGTCCAGGGCGATCTTGGCCTGCAGATAGCAATAGTGTAGATCTCTGGTGCCGACAATGGGATTGCTGACTCCGGTTTTCAGAAAGCTGTCTCGTAGGAAGACGGTGGTGCTGTTCAGCAGCTGGTCGACGGAGCCATCATAGCGGGACAAATTGACGAAGACCACCAGGTCATCCTCATAGCGGAAGGCACAGGAGCCGGACACAATGTCCTCAAAATGATGGCAGAGATAGTTGCTGGTCAGATTTTGCTGGTCCAGGGAGGCAATTTTCATGCACATGGTACAGTAGCTGTGGGAGGAGGACCAACCAAAATCCGTGAGCCGATTGTCTATGACGGAATAATCTGTCTCCTTGCCCATAATGATGTCCCCCAGCAGGTGCTCCAGAGAGTAGACGGTGTCGGAGGATTCAGCATCCAGATGATTCAGCACCAGCTGCACATATCCGGCCAAATGCTCCAGCATAGGCGCCAGCTCCTCCTGGATCTCCGTTTGCGCTTCCACCAGAATCAGGCGATGAGAGTAATTTTGGTGCTGAAAGAGGTTCATGCACAGCTCCCGGAAGCCGGAGAGATACTCCGGAAGAAAAAAGGGCTTGGTATAATTCCGGGCCTCATTGTAGAGGGGGTTTAGCTTGCAGGTTGTCAAAGTTTCATAGGAATATTCCGCGTCAATCAGATGCGCCAGAGAAGGGGTGGCATCAATGATGCTGGAATAGGAAAGCATGAAGAAATCAGCCGCCCGCAGGATCAGGGGATTCCTAAAGATGGGATAACTGGCATCCAGGAGGTTCTGGAGGGTGCCATCCGTACGGATCAGCTCCTTGAGGGCATTGTCCCATTGATCATATTTGTCGAAAAGCTGCTGCAGCTGGTTGAATAATTCCGGAAGCTTGCAGGACAGAGGAATTTCAAACATTTTGTTGGACACAGGATGAAAACCGGGAGCTTCAAAGGAACGGTAGAGAACCAGGATATCCTCCGGAAGGGCTTCCTTGCGCAGGTAGTCCGGGACAGCGTTGCAGATGCAGACATGTCCCTTGGGCCAGTGAGCCTGAGAGGACAGGAAAATAGGCCGCCCCAGGGTCAGAGCCGGGGAGAGAGAGGGATCGATTCCCAGGGAAAAGACCTGGTTTAGGTGCTGGATAATGAGCTGGGGACTTAGATTCATGGAGACCTCCCGCCTTCTGTGGTGCAAAGCAGCTGGCTTTCCTCTGTGGTGCCGACGTCGGGGCTGCCCCTTGTCGGTTGGAAGAGCTGCAGCCCTTTGCAACTGTCTGCATGCCTGGGAACTTGTCCGGCATTTCGTTCTCAAAAAGTATTCATACACATTGTAGGAAAAAGCATTTGAAAAGTCAATAGTTTTGCGGATACTGTGAAGGATTTTTTTTTGTTATAATGGGCACAGTCAAATTAGAATTCTATTTTGGAGGTATCTGAAACTATGATTATTATTGGTGAGAAGATTAATGGATCTATCCCGTCCATAGCAGAAGCCATTGCCAACAGGGATGCAGATCTCATTAAGCAGCGTACCATTGCCCAGGCAAATGCAAACGCAACTTTTATTGATTGTTGTGCCTCTGTTCCGGAAGCAGAAGAGGTTGAGACTCTCAAGTGGATGATCGACTGCATCCAGGAAGTTACAGACCTGCCCATCAGTGTGGACAGCCCCAGCCCGGATGTATTACTGGAAGCTTATAAGTTCTGTAAGCGTCCCGGTCTGATTAACTCTGTATCCATGGAAGGCGACAAGATTGATAAGATCTTCCCGGTTATCGCAGATACGGATTGGCAGGTAGTAGCACTTTGCAGTGATGATACCGGTATCCCCAAGACTGCTGAAGACCGTCTGCGGGTATTTAATAATATCATGGCTAAGGCTAAGGAATATGGCATTAAGCCCAGCCGTCTCCATATCGATCCCCTGGTAGAGATGCTTTGTACCTCTGAGGATGGAATCGCTATGAATGAGGAGGTAATCAGCACCATTCGTCAGCAGTATCCGGATATCCATATCACAGCTGCTGTCAGCAATATTTCCTTCAATCTGCCGGTTCGTAAGATTCTGAACATGAGCTTTACCGTACTGGCTATGAAGGCTGGTCTGGACAGTGCCATCCTGGATCCCACCAACCGCGATATGCTGGGCATCATCCTGGCTACCGAGGCTATGCTGGGCATGGATGATTTCTGCATGGAGTATATTGATGCCTATAGAGAGGGGCTCTTCGGACCCAAGAAGTGATGAGCTGTCATGACTTTCTTATATCAGATTAATATGGGCTTCAGCGGAAAGAGGCCTATATTATATATAACTAATCATAACACAAACGGAGGAAAAGGTTATGTCGAAAATTGATGATGTTGCTGCATTGGTAGAAAAAGGTAAGGCAAAACAGATTGGTGCTGCTGTACAGGCTGCTATTGATGACGGATGTGATCCCACCGAGATCCTGAACAAGGGTATGATCGATGCCATGGGCGTTGTAGGTGAGAAGTTCAAGAACAACGAGATCTTCGTTCCTGAGATGCTGGTTGCAGCCAAGGCCATGAAGAAGGGTGTTGAGGTTCTGAAACCCCATCTGTCCAGTGGTACTACAGGTGCTCTTGGAAAGGTTATCATTGCTACCGTAGCAGGCGACCTGCATGATATCGGTAAGAACCTGGTAGCTATGATGATTGAGTCCGCAGGTTTCGAAGTGCTTGACCTGGGCGTGGATGTTCCGATTGACAAGATCATTGCTGCTGTAAATGAGAATCCTGACACTAAGATCGTTGCTCTGTCCGCTCTGCTGACAACTACAATGCCGTCTCTGCGCGACACTGTTGCTGCCCTGAACGGTGCTCCTTTCCGCAGCAATATCAAGATCATGGTTGGTGGTGCTCCCATTACCCAGGCATTTTCTGATGAGATTGGTGCTGACGGATATTCCGAGGATGCAGCTTCCGCAGCTACTCTGGCTAAATCATTGGCATAATAAAGAT
The DNA here is from genome assembly GCA_963649395.1 of Coriobacteriaceae bacterium. Classification (GTDB taxonomy): domain Bacteria; phylum Bacillota; class Clostridia; order Lachnospirales; family Lachnospiraceae; genus Scatomonas. Next base: position 62,184 of record CAVJHW010000001.1, read on the forward strand.
TTGGGTGCTTTGATACCCAGACCAAGTTTGAGAGTGAGCACCCCAGCGCTGAAGCTTCAGCGCCGGGGTGCTTTTGCTTGCGAGGGATGACGGATATGGACAAGAAGTATAGGGTTACATTTCTGCCGCAAAATATCCTACAGGAAGTAGGAGAGGGAGTAAGTATTTTGGAGGCAGAGCAGATGGCCGGACTGGAGCCGGACGCTCCCTGCGGCGGCAAGGGAAATTGCGGCAAATGCAAGGTGAATATCCTTGCCGGAAAGCAGCTAGGTGTAGTTCTGGCCTGTCAAACCATGATCGACTGTGATATGAAGGTGGATACCCTGTCACAGGAAAAGGTACAGAAGATCCTGACCGAAGGCTCCACCCGACAGGTGGAGATGGATCCGGGCGTAGGATTTGTCAAAGGAGAAGAAGATAAGCCATTTTATCTCATGGCTTTTGATATAGGAACTACCACGGTGGTGGGCTATCTGTTGGATGGTCATACCGGGGCGGAGCTGAGCGTCGCCAGTATGATGAACCCCCAGCACCAATTTGGTGCCGATGTGATTTCCAGGGCCAATTATGTCCTGGAGCATGGGGGGCAGGAGATGCAGGCGGTCATTCATCGGGCCTTGAACCAGCTGATCGCCCAGGCTTGCAAGGATGCAGGCATCAAGAAGGAGGAGATCTTGCAAGTGTCGGTGGTGGGAAATACCTGTATGCACCACCTCTTTCTGGGAATTTCCCCGGATTCCCTGGTGCATGCTCCCTATCTGCCGGCGGTAAAGGATGGGATGATTCTGGAGGCAGCTGACCAGGACATTCATATTGGTCCGGGGGGCAAGCTGCTGATGCTGCCCAATATCGCCGGATTTGTAGGGGCGGATACCGTAGGCTGTATGCTGTCGGTGGCCTTCGACCAGCTGGATCCCATCACCTTGATGATCGATATCGGAACCAACGGCGAGCTGGTTATGGGAAATAAGGACCGCATGGTTGCCACCTCCACCGCCGCCGGGCCCGCCTTCGAGGGAGCCAAGATCGAATGCGGTATGCGGGGGTCCAAGGGGGCCATCAGCCATGTGACGGTGGGACCCAAGGGTCTGGAGCTGGAGGTCATTGAGAATGTCAAACCCATCGGCATCTGCGGCTCCGGTCTGATCGATATTGTGGCCTTTATGATCCGCTATGGATTTGTAGATAATTACGGCAGTCTCTGTGACGCAGAGGATCTGGAGGATCCATTTGCCAAAAGTCAGGCCTATCGCATTCAGGAAAAGGACGGAAAGGCGGTCTTTGTTCTGGCCTTTGCAGAGGAAACAGGCAGCGGAAGGGATGTCTACATCAGTCAGAAGGATATCCGAGAGGTGCAGCTGGCCAAGGGAGCTATTGCAGCCGGGATCCAGATTATGGCAGCCAAGCTGGCCATCCGCCCGGATCAGATTCAGCAGGTCTTCCTGGCAGGTGCCTTCGGTAATTACATGGATGCGGGAAATGCTTGCGAGATCGGCCTGATTCCCTATGAGCTGCGGGACCGGATCCTTCCCATTGGAAATGCTGCCGGAGAGGGGTCCAAGCTGGCGGTGATGAATCGGGGCGAGTACAAATACGCCTGCGCCTTAGCCAAAAAGGCGGAATTCGTCGAACTGGCCACGGAAAGCTGCTTCCAGGATACCTTCGTAGATGAATTAGAGTTTGCACGGGCGGTAGAAAGGTGATAAGATAGAACTGGAGAATAAACCAGGAGGCCGTCTTATGCCTTATGATCAGATAGAAAATGCACTTATGCAAGGGAATCCCCGTTTAGCCGCCCGGCTGATTCGGGAGGCGCTGGACCGAGGAGAAAAAGCAAGAGATATACTGGAGGGAGGGCTCTTAAGTGCCATGCGCCAGATGGGGATGGATTTCCAGGAGGATGAGGGAGACATCGCCAAGGTTTTGGCTTGTGCCAGAGCCATGAAGGCCGGGCTGGCGGAGCTGGAGCCCTACCTGGAGAATGACAAAGGGGAATGTAAGGGAAAGGTGATTCTGGGAACCGCTGGAGGCGATCTCCATGATTTGGGGAAGAATATCGTTGCCATCATGTTTCGCAGTACCGGTTTCCAGGTGGTGGATGTGGGGGTGGATGTATCTGCCGGGCAGTTTGTGCGAGCCGTGAAGGAGCATCCGGATGCCCGCATCGTCTGCATCTCTTCCCTATTGACCACTTCTCTTCCGGAGATGCGTCATATCGTTCAATCCCTCAATGCCATGCCCAGCCGGTCACGGTTCCGGGTGATGGTGGGGGGTGGTCCTGTCACGGAGGGATTTGCCCACCAGATCGGGGCGGATGCCTATAC
>CAVJHW010000002.1:0-4032 GCA_963649395.1 Coriobacteriaceae bacterium
CATAAGGAAGGCTTCCTCCGCTTTCTCCATGCAATCTATACCTCTCTTTACAGAAACCACAAGTATTCCTTTGGCCTTCGCCTTGCCAATTCCATAGATGCCAACCGGGGAATGCGTCATCTGGGATATCTGATGATGAGCATGCTGCCTTATGAATTACGGGATAAGCTTTCCTTTTGCAGCAGAAGTGTGCCGGATAGCCTGAGGGTAACGGTTCAGATCCTTCAGGGGAAGGATTCGGCAAAAACAGATATTATCTACGATGTGAATACCGGGGAATGCATCCTTCCTAAGACACCGGTTGAAATCATAGATTTTTATCTGGATGATCTGTTTTCTATGTCAGAGGCTGCATTGAGGGACTACTTTGAGAATTTGGCTGCCTTTCAGGCAAGGCTTCCCCTCCCCGAGAATAGGGAAGGAGAGTATGTGATACCAAAGCTCCTGCAATTATCCCAAAACCCTGCCCGCTTTGCCAGGGAAGCAGCCCAGGCGCAGCTGGCCTTCATCAATGATGTATTTTCCCTGCCTACATCGAATCAGGATATTATTCCTTCCATTGTAGTCAGATTGCTGCCTTTTGTAGATGCCGGGCATTACCAGGAAGCCTTTTCCATTAATTTTGGCTTATACAGACAGTTGGATCCTGAGAAGGAATCGGACAGAAGGATCATGGATCAGATCGAGGATAATCTGAACCATAATTATGAGACTGCGGCCCCGGAAGAGAAGCAAGGCTTATTCAGAACTGTATTTCAATCGAAGGAGAAGCATGGGTCGGTAAGTAAGATACTCGAAAACCTTCTTGAGAGGAATTCTCTGGAAACGGATATCCTGCTGGTCCAGGAATATATCGAATTGTATGAAGAATTCTTTGAAAGGGAAGGTCGATCTGCCTTATATTGGAAAATTGTTGGCGTATTTAGACAAAGCGATCCATCCGGTAAGGAGAAAATCTGGAATCGGGTATACAAGAGCAGAAACTCCCATGCAAGAGCAGGGTTTTTCTATAACCTGCTGGCTGGGGAGGATGAAGCATTTTACCAGCGGGTTTTCCCTGCTTTAACCCAGCTCTTTCTTCAATCCGACAATCCTCAGCTCAAGGAACGAGCCTATATGCGAATACTGGATGTCATTCATGGAGAAGACGATGTCTATCGCCGCAAGCTGATACGAGATTATAATGATGTGGAGGAAGTGGAGGATTCTCTATGGATGGAGGCCTACCGTGCGATAGAGGACCTTCCAGGTGCGGCAGCGGATGTGGACTTCCTGAAATGCCTGAAGGAAAAGTATGAGAAGTCTTCGAATCCCAAAGTCAGGGATCTGTATCTGGAATATATTGACAGTCTCCCGACAGACGAATTAGAAAGTTTGATCCGTCAATATGGGAAAGAGAAAGGGAAAGAGAAAAACCTGGGGGAACGAGAGAAGCATCTGCTCCATAAGGTACTGGATTCTCTGATCAAAAAGGAGAAACAGGTCTCTGTCTCGGCATTAAAGGGACTTATTACTCTTCTCCCAGAGGAGGAAGAGAATCAGCTGGCTTCTTATATCCATGCCTTATACTTGTCCTCTTCCTCTGATACCAGCATCGAAATATATGATTTCCTCCGGGAAGATCACCAGCGCTTATATGACAATCCCTGCTTGAACAAAGAAAGCCTTCCCTCTTTTGACCATTATTGGGCTGCCAAGCTGGACAAGAGAATCTTGCAAGACGACAAGAAACTGGTCTGTCTTTTGCATGCCTTGGAAAAGCTGCAATATCATGGGGAATCCTTTGCCAGGATTCATTCCCTTTATGAGAGGGAGATCCAACAGGGGATAGGGGCGGCGGAAACGGAATATGAACGCTACAGGAGGTGCAAGAAACTGTGCGGCAACCTGGAAAGTCTCCGACATACGCAATTTGGCAGTCAATATTGCCAGGAATTGACCGATCAGGCGAAGAAGGAATTTTGGGAAACATCCCGAATCACTGCCTTCGATTATGACCACTGTGATATGTATTGCTCCGGCAGCCCAGTATACGATAGGAAATATGCAGGGCATGAGAACCATATCCTGGCGGAGAACATCCGTGGCATGATTCGGCAATCCCATGTGGACTGGGACAAGGTATATGAGCTTCTCCTTTCCAGGGATTATATCTCCCGGGAGTCTGTGCGAAATCAGGTCATTCAGGACTTTGTCAGGAAATACCAGGAATATGGCAGGGCTCTCTCTGACCCGGATTATATCGCCTTTGCCTGTGTCAACAAGAATAACTTCAAAATGGATTATGTTAAGCTGTTTGAGGCCTTGCAAAGGTACCATTATCCCATCGATGAAAGGTCCATTAGGGGGATGAAGATATTTGAGTACATTGGAATCAGTGACCAATTGAGGAAGAAGATATCGGAATATAAGTACTATCAAAGTGATTACCCCTCCTATGGGGATGTCATCCGAGGCTTATTCTTTGAGCAAATCGCAGTATTGCTTTTGCTCCTTGCCAATAATCTCTTCCGAGCCTTTTTCATCCGGCCAACCTCGAGTCAGCGGCTATGGAATGTCCTTTGGCTCTGTAACTGCGGGGGATACGTCCTCTTAATGCTTGTGGTTGCTCTGGTAAGTATTGTGCTCATGAGACGAGCAAACAGGAGGAGAAGTTTCAGATATGACGCAAGGGTTTTCAGTTTGCTCATTGTCAATATGCTGCTTTCAGCGGCTGCTATCCTGATGAGCATAGAATTCAGTTTCCTGGCAATCTGTCTGCCAACTGCAATGGGATGGATGGCAGCCGCGATTTTTCTGAATATAAGGGCTGCCAATACCATCGGAAGACCTTCCAAAAGATGATGAGACGAGGAGGTGACAGTTTATGAATAAGCAATCCCTTTTTCGCCGGATTCTTAATCTGATCGTGCTTGTAATAGCAGTCCTGAGCCTGGCTGCAACCGGCTTCCTGGCCCTCAAGGAATATCATTTCCAGAGAATATCAGAAGTGATTACCGAATCGGAGAGTGTGGAGGACTCCCAACAGGATTCGTCTTCGAGCAAGAGTGTGGAGGAGTTCCAACAGGTTACGTCAGGGAAATAGGCAGATCCCAAGCGGAGGGAGGCGGGTGTATGTTTGACAGAAAAAAATACTATATAAGCTCTCTGAGCCTGGGAAACAGATATTGCGTCAGGGAAGAGATGCCTGCCTGCTCTCCCTATGAAAGACGGGTTCTGTCCCAGGCTGATGGATATCATAGGGAATATGTTATTCTCTTTGAGAGAATCGACAATGATCTGCCGGATGAAAAGGAGCTGCTGTTGGAACTGCCCTTTCACGATGCCTTGATCTATCCGGTGGATTTGATCCTGGAATCGGGAACCTATGTCCATGAGAATGCAATCGGTTTTGTCTATCCGGTCTCCTTTTTGCGTTATGATTCCTGTGACCGTATTTTAACTGGGGGCAATAAAGAGGATAAGGTAACTTTTCTGAAGACGCTGTGCAGGGTAGTGGAAGACCTTCATAGAAGTGCAATTTTTCTCCGAGGATTTGACAAAAAGCAGATTTTAGTCCAGCCGGGCCAGATTAAATTGCGATACAATGGCTGGAAGAATCATTATCGGAATAGTATCTACCAGGTGCCGGATTGCCTGGCGGCAGATTATTCGGATATCCCCTGGATCCTGGATGCCTTTTCCCTCGTGGCGCTTATCTTTGAATGCATGTATGGGTGGCATCCCTTCCGTGGCATGATGACCTCCTTCTCAGGGGATGAGGAATATCAATTCCAGGTTTTTTATCATAATTTCCGGAAGAAGATTTTCATATTTGAGGAGGAAAAGAAGTACAATCCCATCGGCTTTTTGCTGGAGCAGAGACCTATCCTGGAGAAATGGTCGGCAACAGATCAGAAGATATGTGATTTTTTTTGTCATATTCTGACGATGGATCTGCCGCAAGAGGAGGGGGACGGGCAGGAGGTGGTTTTCCGGGACATCCATGCCTTGCTGGATTATTATCATAGGACCGAGATATTTCAATAGGGG
>CAVJHW010000002.1:4042-48741 GCA_963649395.1 Coriobacteriaceae bacterium
GGAATGGATGGAAGAATATTTGAGGCAGCTTTATGAAGAGGAAGGGGTGGGGATTTTTCACTCGGACTATCCGCTTTTGTTGAAATTGCTGGATCAATACCCCCAGGGTTCCTTCCGAGAGGATGCTTATTGTATTCATGCCTTATTAGGGGGGAATGCCCTGTACAAATCCCTCCGGGAGGCGCTGCAAGGGGACAATCATGAGGTAAGTCCTGCAGAATATAATGTATTTCTGGCACAAATGTATAGGAATGATCGCTTTTGGAAAAAGGAAGGCTGCGCTCCGTGGCATATGGAAGACTTGTTGCGCATGATCTACCGGGTTGTGGGAATCCATATAAGCGGTATCACCAGAATCATTCCATCGGATCAGATTCAGACAGAGGACAAAGAGATTCTTTTGCAGGAGCTGCATAGTGCGGAGATAGCCTACCAGGAGCAGGAATACTCGGCAGCAGTGGAAAAAGGGAAAAGGCTGTTTGAACAGGGAGTGAACTCCGCAGCCCTGGTATTGAGCAAGGCTTATTACTATGGACAGGGAACTCTTCGGGATTACAACAAGGCCTTCTTCTATCTGACCTATCCCCACAGAAAAAACAAAGAAGAAGACAAGGAAGAGCGAGGGATGCTGGAGCATCTGTTAGAGCTAAGGGATAAGACGACATATTCTGCCCTTGCAGGCCTGGCTGGGTCAGTGCTTGTCTTGCTGTTTCTGGCAGCTTCTGACTTTTTCAGGAAATATCCCGGCTTTGCGGCTTTTTCCACAGTGGTTCTGGCAGTGGGGAGTCTTTTCCTTCTAATGATGTGCAAAAGAAAATGCATCTTTGATTTTAGCTATTGGTTTCTCCTTTTGGGGTGCATGTTTTTGATGGTATTGCTGTTGTGAGGGGGTGAAAAGTATGACGTCAGATGTCAAACAAAGGGTGGAGATCAAGGACTCGGCAATTACCATATGCGCGATTCTGCTGTTGGCGGTTTACTTCATTACGGATTTTCTGGTGGACAAGCAAGCAGCGGTGGCGGTGATATACGCAATGCTGCTAAGTCTTGGTATATACTTATGCTCCAAGAAAACCTGCTTTTATGAGGCAATTTATCCATTTATTCTATTGGTGGTTCTGGGCAATATCCTGCGATACAGCTTTCCCTACTTAAAAAATCCGGGAGGGATGGTCAGCAGGCTACTCAGTCAGTTTACGATTTCACCGGAATCCTATGGGCGGGAGGTATTGTCCACACCCTATCTCTATTTCTATCTGGTGGGAATGGTTTTGCTGATAATAGGAAGACTTGCACCCAATCTATGTCAGTCGCATGTCTTGAAAAATCTCTTTCGCATTCTGGGAATGCATTCGGTCTGGGCCTTTCTACTGCACCTGTGTGCCCCCTGCTTTACAGAGCGCCAGGGGATAGAGAATGTCATTTTTTGTATATTTGCAATCAGTGCCTTTTGGAATGCATATACCCAGGGTGGCTTCCGGCAGGAAATGATAGAAGGCCCTATTTGGCTGGTGGTGGCAATAGCTATTTTTATCCTGCTTTATCCGGAACAATATGGGTCCTTCCTGGAGGGGCTTCGCAATCTCCAGAAGATGCCTTGGTTTTATTCCCTTGGACTTTTTATCATCTGCCTCTTATGCATTGGGTCGGACAAGGTCATTCAGGATATCCTGCTGGGTTTTATCCTTCTGGGAACTAATATCCTGGTATTCTATGGAATGCGTATTCAGACCCAATTGGAACCGGGACTGCTGGTATTCTTCCATATCCTTGCTCTCTCCTTTTTCTACCTTGTGAAACAGATATTTGCCCCTGCTAAGAAGGATCAAGGGAAGGGACAGTTCAAAGGATTGCTTGCGGCATGTTATGGGATTGCTTTTCTGTTCCTTGCATTTCTTATGAACCACCTTATCCCTTCTATAGCAATGCTGTGTATAGGATTGCTCTTCCTCTTGGTATATTTTGGAAAAAGGGATCTTGTGAAGGGAAGGATATACGGGACAGTGCTGTATGGGGCAATCCCCTGGATGATGTTGGAAACGACCCTGCATTCCCTGGGAAAGTTGGAAATTTCCTTATTCCCGGCCCTGCTCTTTACTATTTTCTTTTGGTGCCTATGTGGTCTTGTCCTATCCTGGAAGGATACCGCCCGGATCAAGGCCATCGCTTTCGAGAAAGCCGGTTCGGAAGGGATAGTAAACGTGCTGTCAGGCGCCGCCTATCTGCTGACGGCAGTGGTTTTGTTCCTATAGAAGCAACTAGTCTTTTCGAATGCAAGGATTCGTGATATAATGGGTTGAATGGTTGGGAAAGCTTTTATAGGATTGCCCTCGTATCATTGTTTTCCTTGCAAGCAGGCAGGTGCCGGATATTCGTGGGAAGAGAGAAGGAGAGTGAGAGATGAATGGCATTTTTGTCCCCCTGGGCGGGGCGGATGAGATAGGGGCGTCGGCTTATTTCCTCTGTATCGACCATACCAGGATCCTCCTGGATTGCGGGGCCCGTCTGCGGGGGGAGGAGCTTTATCCGGATTATGAACGGCTGCTGGAGGAGATGGAGGATCTTTCGGATATCGATGCCATATTGATCAGCCATGGGCATTATGATCATATCGGATCCTTCGCCAGAATTGCGGCTGCGGCGGCAAGGGCGGAGATTATAACCACCAAGGATACGAAGAGTTTGATTGAGATGCAGCTCTTGAGCTTCGGCCGGATCTCGGGAAGGCCGGAGTCGGAGCGGGTGAAAAACGAGCGCTACCGCCAGGCCCAGGCCCTTATGGCAAGGATTCGGATACAGCCTGTGATGCAGCCTTTTGAGATCAAGGGCTGCCGGGTTACCTTCCTGCCGGCGGGACATATGATGGGGGCGGTGATGATCTACCTGGAAAGCCGGAATTATAGGATTCTATATTCCGGCGATTTTAGTATGCGAACCATGTTTGGAATCAATGGCCTGCGGTTTCCTGAGGGGATCCACCCAAGAGTCTTGCTTCTGAATGGTCCCAATCTGTATCAAAAGCAGAAGGTGTGGGAGCCAGAGAGAAATCGGGATCCGGCTTTGGAAAGAGTTCCGGATTCCGTCGGCTCTAGGGAGCGTTTTGATTACAAAAAGCTGGAGAAGAGCATCCGGAAGGCCCTGAAGGGGGGAAAAAGCCTCTATCTCCATACCAGGAGTGTACCCCGGCATTTGGACCTCTTTTATTTCCTCCACAATGCTTTCGAGTCGGTTCCGGTTCTTCTGGAGCCCAGGAGCCGGATGATTGCGGATGGACTGTCGGATATGGGATATGCCATTTACCATGAGAATTTTTATTCGGAGGGGGAGCTTCCGGAAGGCCCCTGCCTGGTCATCGGGCAGGGAACAGCAAGGAAGGGCTGTCTGGCCCTGTCCTTTGACAGTTACAGTTTGCATGCCAGGCCGGAGGAAACCTTGGATTTTATCCGGCAGACAGGGGCCAGGCAGATCTTCCTCCTGCATGTTTATCCGGACGGGAAGAAGGTCTGGCCGGGGGATTGGATGGGGCAGAGCGATTCGGAAGCCCTGTTGGTACAGGCCCACAATGGAAGAAAATATTATCTGGAGAGGGAGACCAAGATGAAGCATGAGAAGATTCTAAGGGATGTAATGCAAAGGGAGCTGACGACCGCCCGGGAACAGCTGAAGCGAGCTGTGGGGAAGGAAGCCAGGACATCCATGGAATGGGTTGGGATCTACGGGAGCCTGCGCTATCCGGAGGAGCATCCCTGGGTAGCCTATAAGCTGATTCTGGAGGAGAGGGAGAGGACTCCGGGGCTGATTCCGGGAATTTCCTATGACGAATATCTGGATGCCCTTCGCGGCACCAATCTGGATGGGGTGGATAAGAGAAAATATATCCTAGATGTGGTGGAGGAAGGCGTGGACCACTTAAAGGGGGCTTTGGATGGGGATCCCGCTGCGATGGAAAAGTATGCAGCCTTTACCGAGGAACTGTCCTATCGAGATGGGTTCAACCGGAAATTGTTCTTTGTGGGGAAATATACGGTCATATTCCTGATCCTGATGGATCCGGATCTGAGATCCGAAGAGTACGTGCCCATCGCCAAAAGCTTCGGAGCCAGATATTGCGATCGTTTATTGCGGGATATCCGGAATGGCCTTTTGAAGGAATATGGAATGAAAAGGCAAAGAAAGAGTGCCAGAGATGTCCTGCAGAGGACGGAAAAGGCCCTCGTAGAGTCGGAGACCCTGGCTTCCGGCTTCACGGCGGAGAATGAGCTGGACCAGCTTCGCTTTATGAATAATAATTACAGGAATTCCCTGGAGCTGGTGCAGGCCATGCTGGATGAGCTCAATGTGACCATTGACGAGACAGCGGCGGATGCGAAGAATGCGGCCATTGCTTCCTTCTACTCCACCATGAATTCCGAGGAGTACGGCCATCTGCTGGACAGCCTGGAGCTGGTGGAGCGCAGGCTGGCCAGCCTCAAGGAGCAGAAGGTCAAGATCCCTCCCCAGCTCCTGCCCATGACCATTGTCTTTAAGCAGCTCCTTCGCTTTGTGAAGGATTGCGGGATTACCCCCATGGACACCACGGGAAGAGAATTTGCCACAGAGGTGGAGGGGCTGGCCCAATATACCTATATCGGAGAAGCTTACTCCAAACCCGGCCAGGAGAAAACCGTGGTGGTAGAACGCCCCGGCTGGAGATTTGGAGATACCATCATATCCCTTCCTACGGTAAGGGAAAAAGAGGAAGATTAGGAGGAGAAGGAAAGATGGGGGAGAAACAATTTTATGCGGCCATAGACCTGGGAACCACCAATTCCGTGATTTCCTATGGGAATATGGTAAATGATAAGCTTAAGCCTGTGGTGCTGGAGCTGGATCGAAAGAATGAGACCGGCAGCCGGTCCCGCAGTCCCCTCCTCCCCTCCGTTGTATTTTATTACAAGAACAACGAGGGGAAGATGGTAACGGACGTGGGGGATTATGCCAAGAGCCGCTACGGGACCAGAGCCGGTTATGTATGCAAATCCGTGAAATCCCTGATGGGGGTATCGGATCAGGTGCCCCTGGTGGATGAGATCGAGGACAAGACCCCCTCGGATGTATCTGCCCAGATTCTATCCTATATGGTTAACTCAGCGAAGACCCGTCTCTTCCAGAAGGAATTAAGGGACGTGATCATTACGGTTCCCGCCTCCTTTGATTCAGATCAATGTCAGGCGACCCTGGATGCGGCCCAAAAGGCGGGGATCAATGTGGACAATGCCCATGATATCCTCCTCTACGAGCCCAAGGCAGTGATCTATGATTTCATGAGAATGCAGGAGGCCGGGGAGATTCCCTCCAATCTCCTATCCCTGGAGACGGAGAAGAATGTCATGGTATTTGACCTGGGAGGGGGAACCCTGGATGTCACCCTCCACCGGGTGGGCTGCAGCCAGGAGGGGGTATATAATATCCGGGATCTGGCCATCAGCCGCTATACCCTGCTGGGAGGAGATAACTTTGATGAGCTTCTGGCTCGGGATATGCTCCGGCGCTTCGAGGAAATGTACGGGATTACCGTGAGTATTAAGCGCCGAGAGGAGGTTCTGTGCAAGCTTCGCAAGCTGGCAGAGCATCTGAAGATGGAACTGGCCATGGCTTATGAAAATGCCCGCATGTCCGATCTGGAGCTTCCGGCGGATTACGAGTTCGAAGAGATGGATGTCAGCCTCTATGACGCCTATGCCTTTGAATGTACCTATACCAGAGCAGAGATTGAAGAAATTATTGCCCCTCTGATGGGATATCAATATGGGCTGGGGGATGTGGGAAGGATCCAAAAGCTGGGGGAAAAGGATGTAAATAATATCATCTATCCCATTCTGGACGTCCTGGATAAGGCGGGAGGAAATATCAACATCGATGCCGTGATCCTCAATGGAGGAATGACAAAATTTTATCTGATCCGCAATCGATTGGAGGAATTCTTTGGCTTCAAGCCCCTGACCACCAGTGATCCGGATCTGGCGGTGGCAAGAGGTGCCGTCTACTACCACTATTGCCTTCACAAATATCATATTCAAAGAAGCTATGGAGGGGCAAATGAGTCGGAAGCACCGGGAAAGCCGGAGGCTTTGGAAAGGGAAAGGCAAGCAAGGGAAAAAACGGTCTTTCAGACGGGTACCATCCTGAATGATTCCATCAATCTGGGCTTGCGGGGAGAATATGTCAGCCTTTTGATTCCCGCCGGAACAGAGCTTCCCTACCGTTCCGAGGAAATCAGAGACAAGTATAAATTAGAAAAAACTACCAATGTCATGGGCATTGAATTGTATCTGGGAAGGGGAAAAACAAAGAATCTTCCCAATCGCCGGATCGCTACCCGAACGGTAAAATTCCCCAAGGCCTACCCGGCCAATACCCCCATTAGTTTTCGGATCTATATGGATGCCATGCGAATGATGACCATGGAAGCCTGGATTACGGATTTTCCCAAGACCAAGACCATTATGGAGATGGATATGGCCTCCCTGAAGAGAGCCCAAAAGACCTCCAAGGGGATCGGGACCGTTGAAAAAATCCGAATGAATGCCAAGAGTGAGATCAATGGATTGAAGAATCTGGCAGAAAGGAATAAAAAACGTTCCAACCATGAGCTGAATGACCAGATCAACCAGCTGCTCCAATCCATCAGCCAGGCCTCCAACCCCCAGGACTTCTTCGAACCCTGTGATTCCCTGCTGCAGACCTGTCAGCAGTCGGATCCTTTGGTAGGTTATCTCTATACCGTGGGCATTGGCTTTCGGGAGGGGTGGAATTCCTCTCAGAAGAGAAGAATGCTGACCTTTGCCAGGAGACATTTTGAAGATTATTCCCTCTCTGTTCGGCAGAATAGCTATGTCCAGAGAAGGGCCATGGAGCTGATAGGGGCTTTTGATCCGGATTTTATGGATTATTACAGAGACTATCTGACCAAAAGACCGGGAGAGAAGAGCCAGATGAGGCAGGCTATGGTTCAATTCGCCATTCAATATGGAGAAGAAGACGAGGAAGTGATCCAATTCCTGGAGGGATTCCTGAAGCCGGGGGATTGGAATCGTTGGGTAGAGGAAAAATTGATCCAGCGCTACGGAGTCAATCCCCTGGGGAAGGAAGAGAAAGAAAAGCAGGCTGTCCCAACAGCTTTGCCGGACTAGGCTGCCCCATCTTCTGCCCCGGGTCTGCCGGGATCCTCAAAGCCACACGATTCGTTTGCATTTTCCTTAGGGTGATGGTATAATAGCACAGACATACGGCAGGATAACGGAGGAACTATTTATGCGTACCTATCTGGTAACCGGAGGAGCCGGGTTCATCGGTTCCAATTACATTCATTATATGCTGAAGAAATACGGACAGGAGATCCGTATCATCAATGTAGATAAGCTGACCTACGCAGGTAATCTGGAGAACCTCAAGGATATCGAGGATGCTCCCAACTATAGCTTTGTCAAGGCGGATATCTGCGACAGTGATGCCATTTGTCGGATTTTCGATGAGAATGACATTCAAAGGGTGGTTCATTTTGCCGCAGAGAGTCACGTGGATCGAAGCATCCGCAATCCGGAGGTCTTCGTGAAGACCAACGTGCTGGGCACTTTGGTGATGCTGAACGCGGCCAAGTCTGCCTGGGAGCTGCCGGACGGAAGCTTCCGGCCGGATCATAAGTTCCTGCATGTATCCACGGATGAGGTCTATGGCTCTCTGGAGGAGGACGGGGGATATTTCTATGAGACCACACCCTATGCCCCCCACAGCCCCTATTCCGCCAGCAAGGCTTCCTCGGATATGCTGGTGAAGGCTTATATGGATACCTATCATTTTCCGGCAAATATTACCAATTGCAGCAACAACTACGGCCCCTATCAATTCCCGGAGAAGCTGATTCCTTTGATCATCAACAATGCCCTGCAGGGCAAGAAGCTGCCGGTCTACGGAGACGGTAAGAATGTCAGAGACTGGCTCTATGTGGAGGATCATTGCAAGGGTATCGATATGGTACAGGAGAAGGGCCGTCTCTTCGAGACTTACAACATCGGCGGCCACAATGAAAAGCAGAATATTCAGATTATTCATATTATTCTGGACACCCTGCAGGAGATGCTGGCAGAGGATGATCCCAGGAAGCAGCTGGTCAGCGAAGACCTGATCACCTATGTGGAGGATCGAAAGGGCCATGATCGCCGCTATGCCATTGCACCGGATAAGATTAAGGCCGAGGTAGGCTGGTATCCGGAGACCATGTTTGAAGAAGGAATCAAGAAAACCATCGCCTGGTTTTTCGAACACGAGGACTGGATGAAGAATGTTACAAGCGGTGATTATCAGAAATACTACCAGGAAATGTATCAAAACAGATAACAATTGAAAGAAACATGCAAAAATGCAGCGGCTGTCCAGAACAACCCTGCTTTTTTGCGTTGAAAGCCCCGGACGGCAGACCCAAGCTGTGGGAGGCTGGCGACGCAACGCAACGCTAGTCCCCTTAGGGGCATGCCACAACTTGGGGATATCGGACGGGCAAGCCGATATCCCCAAGTAGGACGAAAGAGAAGGAAAGGAAAGCAAAATATGAAAGGTATTATTTTAGCAGGTGGTTCCGGAACCAGACTGTATCCCCTGACCAAGGCTATTTCCAAGCAGATTATGCCGGTCTATGACAAGCCTATGATTTATTATCCCCTGTCCACCTTGATGCTGGCGGGGATTCGCGAGATCTTGATCATCTCCACCCCCAGAGATCTTCCGGTCTTTGAGGACCTCTTCGGTACGGGAGAACAGCTGGGACTCTCTATGTCCTATGCGGTGCAGGAGACCCCCCGGGGACTGGCCGATGCCTTTATCGTAGGCAAGGAATTCATCGGAAATGACCGGGTAGCCCTGGTGCTGGGAGACAATATTTTCTATGGGCAGAGCTTCTCCAAGGTGCTGAAGAATGCAGCGGAGAGGGAGACAGGAGCCACGATCTTCGGCTATTATGTCAAGGATCCCAGAGAGTATGGGGTAGTGGAATTTGATGAACATGGCAATGCCCTGTCTATCGAGGAGAAGCCGGAACATCCCAAGTCCAAATATGCGGTGCCGGGACTCTATTTCTACGACAATGATGTGGTGAAGATCGCGGAGCAGGTAAAGCCCTCCGCCAGAGGGGAGATTGAGATTACCTCCGTCAATAATGAATATCTGAGGAGGGGAACCCTGAAGGTGGAGACTCTGGGACGGGGCTTCGCCTGGCTGGATACAGGCAATCATGATTCCCTGCTGGATGCAGCGGATTTCGTGGCAGCCTTCCAGAAGAGACAGGGGCTCTATATCTCTTGTATCGAGGAAATTGCCTACAAGAGGGGCTTCATCACCAGAGACCAGCTGGTGGAGCTGGCACAGCCCCTGCTGAAGACAGCCTACGGCCAATATCTGATGGATATCGCAGAAGGACTGTAAGGAAGCGAGTGTTGGGGCCAGGGTTTGCCCGGCTACGGGAATGGGAAGAAAGAAAGCAGGATAAGAAAATGGGTAAGATAAGTGTTGAGACATGCGAGATTGAAGGCCTGAAGATCATTACCCCCACGGTATTCGGGGATGAGAGAGGCTATTTCATGGAGACCTATAATTACAATGATTACAAGGCGGCAGGGATTGATATGGAATTCGTGCAGGACAACCAGTCTGCCTCTCGAAAGGGAGTGCTGCGGGGACTGCATTTCCAGATTCACTATCCCCAGGATAAGCTGGTGCGGGTAGTCAGTGGTCAGGTCTTCGATGTGGCAGTGGACCTCAGAGAAGGGTCGCCTACCTTTGGAAAATGGCATGGGGTTCTTCTGTCAGCGGAGAATAAGAAGCAATTCTTCATTCCCAAGAATTTTGCCCACGGCTTTATCGTACTTTCCGATTATGCGGAATTTGCCTACAAATGCACGGATTTCTATCATCCCAATGATGAGGGCGGACTGGCCTGGAATGATCCCCAGATCGGAGTGGAATGGCCCATGCCGGAGGGGATGGGGGCTGAGGATTTGATCATATCCGAAAAAGACCATAAGTGGAGCGGAATCGCAGATTACCGCAGGTAAGGGAGAAGTATGGGAACTATGTCCAAGAAGAAGAAACTGTTGCTTGCGGTCAGCTGTCTGCTGGTGGTATTGCTGAATGTCCTGATCTTCCAGCACCGTTTTCCTGCAGAAGGCAGTGTGGACTTGCAAATGGGAGTCCAGGGAGAGACTGCGGATACCCTCCAGGTCTATTACAGCCCCAATCAGGACTTCAGCGAGGATTCCAGCAGCAAGGCGGACTATGACCAGGCAGGCCAAACCAGAACCTTAAGCTTTTCCCTGGATACGACCTCAGAATACCTTCGTATTGACCTGGGAACCAGACCGGGCACCTACCTGCTGTCGGATCCCAGGATTGTCTTTGGCAAGCAGGAGCTTAAGCTGGATGCCGCTCTCTTCGAGAATGCCCCGGGATCTCAGATTGCCTCGGTGACCACCCTAGGAGAGAATCAGCTTCAGATTGAGACCCAGGGAAATGATCCTTATCTGGTATTGCAGGTGGATTTGACGGAGATTCGCCAGGCCTATGGGGATTATGCCCAGAAGAAGAGCCTGGCCGTGGATCTGTGCATTATGGCCGTCATCGACCTGATTTTCCTGATTCTGGTCCGCAAATGGGACAAGCTTGTTTCTCTGCCGGTGGAGCTGGTGCAGAACCGGAGGCTGATCCTGACCCTGTCTAAGAATGATTTCAAGACCAAATATGCCGGGTCCTACCTGGGCATCTTCTGGGCCTTCGTCCAGCCGGTGGTGACCATTCTGGTCTATTGGTTCGTCTTCCAGGTGGGCTTTCGCAGCACGGACGTCAGCGACTTTCCCTTCGTTCTCTACCTGACCTCGGGAATCGTACCCTGGTTCTTCTTCCAGGATGCCTTAAATGGCGGAACCAACGCCCTGATTGAGTACAATTATCTGGTGAAAAAGGTGGTCTTCAAGATCAGCATCCTGCCGATTGTCAAGATCATATCGGCAGCCTTTGTCCATGCCTTTTTCCTGGTTTTTGCCATGTTTATCAGCAGCTTCTACGGCTATTATCCCAGCCTCTACAGTTTGCAGCTGATTTACTATTTTATCTGCCTTTTCGTATTTGTCCTGGGGTTGGTATATATCACCAGTGCGGTGGTCATCTTCTTCCGAGACCTGTCCCAGATCATCAATATCGTGCTGCAGGTCGGCATCTGGATGACCCCCATCATGTGGGATATCCACATGCTGTCCAACTTCCCCTGGCTGGTGAAGCTCTTCAAGCTGAACCCCATGTACTACATCGTAACCGGCTATAGAGACTCCCTCCTGGGGCACGTAGCCATCACCCAGCACCTGCTCTGGGGCATCTACTTCTGGCTCCTTACAGGAATCCTCTTCCTCATAGGAACCACCATATTCAAACGCCTAAAAGTCCACTTCGCAGACGTACTGTGAAAGCCCCGACAAGCAACCGGGCTGAGGGCAAGCTTGCGACGCAACGCTAGTCCCCTTGGGGGCTTGCGCCGAAGCACGGATATTTGTCGGCTTTCACCCGTGGAGGGACGGAGCAGCTGGCTTTCAAACGTGGAGAGACGGAACAGACATCGGACGGGCAGACCCCCAGGCGCAGGCAGGGTGCCAGTAAGAGCAAGAGATGGAGAGTAAGCAGATGGAGCAGGAAACTGTGATTCGGGTGCAAAACCTGAGCAAGATGTATAAATTATATGATAAGCCCATGGATCGCCTCAAGGAATCTCTGGGTCTGTCCCGGAAGAAGCGCTATGTGGAGCATTATGCCCTGCGGGACGTGAATTTCGAGGTGCATCGGGGCGAGACGGTGGGCATTATCGGCACCAACGGTTCCGGGAAGTCTACGATCCTGAAGATCATCACCGGAGTCTTGAATCCTACCTCCGGCGATGTCCAGGTGCAGGGGCGGATCTCTGCCCTGCTGGAGCTGGGTGCCGGATTCAATGGGGAATATTCCGGCCTGGAGAATGTCTATCTCAACGGAACCATGATCGGTTTTTCCCGGGAGGAGATCGATGCCAAGCTGGATGATATTCTGGCCTTTGCGGATATCGGAGACTTTATCCACCAGCCGGTTAAGACCTATTCCAGCGGTATGTTCGTCCGCCTGGCCTTTGCGGTGGCCATCAATATTGATCCGGAGATCCTGATTGTGGATGAGGCACTGTCGGTAGGCGATGTCTTCTTCCAGAGCAAATGCTACCGTAAGTTCGAGGAATTCAAGGAAAAGGGCAAGACCATCCTCTTTGTCAGCCATGACTTAAGCAGCATCGGCAAATACTGTGACCGGGTGGTATTGCTGAACAAGGGAGTCAAGCTGGCAGAGGGGGATGCCAAGGAAATGGTCAACCTCTACCGCCGGGTTCTGGTCAACCAGGTGGATGATCTGCTGCCGGAGGATTCCAACGGCTCTACGGGAGAATCCGACGGATCTACAGGAGAAGCCGATGGGTCCACCGGAGGAACCGAGGGGGTCCCAGGGGATTCCAGTCTGCAGACCGGGGCTTCCAAGGAAAGGGCAGAAGGTGTCCGGGAGGGAGCAGCGGAAAAGCCGGGAGAAGATGCCCAGAATAGCTCCCCAACTGCCGGAAATAAGGCCGTCGGAGGCAAGGCTGAGACATCGGCCCCCTTGCTGAAGGAGAAGCTGAATCTTAATCCCCAGGTTCTGGAATATGGCAGCCATTGGGCGACGATCCGGGATTTTGCCATTTGCGATGACACCGGGATGATTACCAATGTCATTGAGAAGGGGCAGACCTTCCAGGTGAAGATGCAGGTGGTCTTCTCCCATGAGGTCAATGACCCTATCTTTGCCTTTACCATCAAGGATCTGAAGGGGACGGAGATCTGCGGCACCAATACCATGTATGAGCATTCCCCCGTGACGCCCAAGAAGCCGGGGGAGGTTCAGAATATTACCTTTACCCAAACCATGAGCCTGGAGGCGGGAGAATATATGCTCTGCCTGGGCTGTACGGGATATGCGGGGGGTGACTTTACGGTTTTCCACCGCCTGTATGATGTATGTAATCTGACGGTCATCACGGATAAAAAGGCAGTCGGGTATTTTGATATGTTTTCTAAAGTAACCTTGGGCTAGTGCAGGATGGTAAGGCCCTTGCACCGGATAGGTCGTGAGCAGGAGAAGGATATGGCTGAGTTGAATACCAAGTATTATACCCAGGAGGATCAATATTCCGATGGGGACATTGAAGAGACTATGCTGGAGATGGCCAAGAAGGGCCTTTCCTACGAGGATCTTCCCAGGGAGGAGGTTTCCTTCCCCCTGATCTATCATTTTGCCGCAATTCGTGAAAATATATTGAACTGGTATCCTTTTCGTGAGAATGCCTCGGTGCTGGAGATTGGCTCCGGCTGCGGCGCCATTACGGGTCTTCTCTGCCGCAAATGCCGTAGGGTGGTCTCAGTGGAACTGTCCCTGCGAAGAGCCTCCATTAACTATGAGCGCCACAAAGATTGCGACAATCTGACCCTTATGGTGGGAAATCTAAACGATATGGACTTTGGGGAGACCTTCGACTATATCATTCTCAATGGGGTTTTGGAATATGCGGCCAGCTTCACCCAGGGGGACAGACCCTATGTGAGCTTTTTGAGAAAAATGGCCTCCTTTCTGAAACAGGAGGGGCGGATCCTCATTGCCATCGAGAACCGTTTGGGCTTGAAATATTTCGCAGGAGCCCCTGAGGATCATACGGATCAATATTTTCTGGGACTGAACGATTACCCGGGCTGCACCAGTGTCCGCACCTTCAGCAGGGGGGAGCTGGCCAGTCTGCTGGAGGACAGTGGTCTGTCCCAGATGCGCTTCTATTATCCCTATCCGGATTACAAGTTCCCTCGAGAGATTTTCACCGATGAAACCCTCCAGTCCAATGGCTATGGCAGGGACTACCAGTCTTATACCGGCAAGAATTTCGCCCTTTTTGAGGAAAGTAGCCTGGCTCACAGTCTGGTGCAGGAGGGAGTCGGGGCTGAATTGGCCAATTCCTTCCTGGTGGAGGCGAGCGCCCAGGCATTTCCCAGGGAAGGGCGGATTCTCTATGCCAAGATGAACAGCGAGCGGGAGGAGAGATTCCAGATCGCTACCCTGATCTGTCAGGAGGAGTCAGGAGAGAAGAAGGTAGTCAAGGAAGCCCTTGGGCCGGAGGCGGTTCCCTTTGTGGATTCCATGCGGACGGCGGGAAGAAGGGCCCTGCCCGGTGCCTATTCTTACCTGGAGGGCCAGGGGGCACAGGGACGGATGGAATATCCCTTTGTGCAGGGGGAGACCCTTCTCAGCCTTTTGCAAAGAATGGCAAAAGGCCGGGACCGGGAGGGAATCCTGCAAACCCTGCGGGAGTTCCGGGATTCCTTCTTCGAGGGAGCCCAGAGAACGAGTGCTTACCAGGGAACGGATTTCCAGGCTATTTTCGGAACAAAGCAGGGGAAGGCGGAATATGATTGCATCCGCCCTGCCAATGTGGACATTGTCTGCGACAATATTTTCCCGGGAAGGGACAAGACTTATATCATCGATTATGAGTGGATCTTCGATCTGTTCGTGCCGGTGCCCTTTATTATGTGGCGGATGCTGCATGATTTCTACATGCGGACCCCGGAGCTGGCCACCTGGATGTCCTACGCAGACCTGATGGAGGGTCTGGATATCGATGCAGAGGATCAGAGAACCTTCCTGGCTTGGACCAAGGCCTTTGTCTATGATTATGCCGGCTGCGATGGCCTCAATCCCTATGCCAAGCCCCCGATTCGCCTGGATCTGACAGAGATTCGCAAGAAATATTTCCAGCAGACCGAGTTGGTTTCAAAATTATATTACGATACCGGCAAGGGACTCAATGAGGAGGAGTCCATAGAGGCTCGGTCCCACCTGTCCCGGGGGCGCTTTTGCATTTCCTTTGATCTGTCGCAGATTTCAGATATCCGCTATCTGCGGCTGGATATCGCTCAGATGCCCTGCTGGTGCATCATTGACCGGGTGGACAGCGGCTGTCAGATCGGCCTTTTGCCCCAGGAGCCCTATCAGCAAAAGGGGAGGAAGACGGTATTTTTCGCCGATCGGCCCGCTTATGTGATGGATACCTTTACCCCGGAACAGGTGGGGAAATTGACCATTTGGGGGCGTTTGAAGAGACTGGATCGGGGTACCATGCTGACGACTCTGCGGAAGCTGTCGGAGGAGGTCAAGGAAAGAGATGCCATACTGGAGAATCGCAGCCGCATCGAGGCTTCCGTAAGGGAAGTGACGGAGGAACCCGCGGAGGTTCCCTCCCTGGGGGGCTTATTGCGCAAAACAGCTCGCAGGATTCTGGGCAGAGACCCAAAGCCCCAGGAAGAGCCCCTTTTCGTAGCTGCTCCGGCGGGCAGTGTGGACATCTTTCGCTATGAAAATGGGATGGTTCATGCGGCCGGATGGGCCTATGATCTGACCTATCCCATGGAGAATGCGCAGATTGCCTATTATCAGGGGCGTCAAAGGGTCGCCTCCCATGGGTATGTGACCATCTACAGAAGTGATGTAGCCGAGGCTCTCAGCCGCAGCGAGGCGGAGGCCGGAGGCTTTGCCATGACAGCCAAGGTGCAGGCGGCTGCAGACCTGCAAGTGGTTCTGGAATATGACATTCCTCTGGGGAAGGCTGCCCTGGTCCTGGGACAGATTCCCGGGGATGCCTCCCAGGAGGAGACCCAGGTGCGTCCCGCCATGGATGAGAGCCAGATTGGGGATATCCGTCATTTCCTGGAGCAGCAGGTGGTGGACAAGCCGGAATATCCGGCGGAATTGTTCGGATATACCATTGATATCATCATACCGGTCTACAATGGATATGATTTCCTGCCTCCCCTCTTCGCAGGCCTGGAAAAGACCCATATGCCCTACCGCCTGCTGGTGGTAAATGACAAGAGTCCGGATCCCAGGATTCTGCCCTGGCTGGAGGCTTATGCAGCCTCCCACTCCCAGGTGGTTTTGCTCAATAATGAGGAGAATCTGGGCTTCCTACAGTCTGTGAATCGGGCTTTGGAGCTGGCGGAACATCACGTGGTTCTCCTGAATACCGACGTGGAGGTGCCGGACCAATGGCTGGAGCGTTTGATGCTCCCCATTATCTTCCAGGACAAGGTGGCCACCACCACCCCCTTTACCACCTGCGGCACCATTTGCAGCTTTCCGGACTTCTGCCGGGACAATGCCATGTTTGAGGGTATGAGCCTGTGGCAGGTGGACAATGTATTTCGCACCATCCGTCCCCAATATCCGGTTCTGCCCACCGGGGTAGGCTTCTGTATGGGAATGAACCTCCAGGCCATCCGGGAGGTGGGACTTTTGGATGCCCAGCATTTCGGCAAGGGCTACGGGGAGGAGAATGACTGGTGCCAGAGAGCCATTCAGGCAGGATATAAGAACCTGCAGGTGGATAATCTCTTCGTCTATCATAAGCATGGGGGCAGTTTCCTGTCGGAGGAGAAGAAACGGCTGCTGGAGGAGCATGCTCAGGCTCTGCGAGAGAAACATCCCAACTATGAAAGGGATGTGGCAGAATATTGCCAAAGCGATCCCCTGAAAACGGTCCGTCTCTATGTCTGCTCCCAGCTGTTGAACCAGCGGCCGGATCTGAAGACCACGGTGGCCTTCGATCATAGTCTGGGGGGCGGGGCTACAGAATATCTGGAGAAGAAGAGGCAGTCCCTCCTGCGTAAGGGCCAGAAGTTTATTCTGATCCGCTATAATATTTATGAGAACAAGTATAAGGTAAGCTATGCTTATAAGAAATACCAGATCGAATTCTTCACGGAGCAGCTGGAGCGGGTTCTTCCGGTGCTGGGCCGGGTGGATCAGATTTGGATCAATGAGCTGGTGACCTACCAGGGCATTTTCAAGGTCCTGCAGACCATTCGCAGCTGGCGGGAGGAGGAAGGGGCTTACCTGAAGATGCTGATGCATGATTATTTCGCCCTGTGTCCCGCCGTGAACCTGATGGATCAGGAGGGAAAGTATTGCGGAGTGGGAGAGGTCAGCCGCTGCCAGATCTGTATTCCGGACAATCGCAGCAATGCCTGCCTGGATTATGAAAGTGCCCAGGCTTGGAGAAGTCATTGGGGCAGCTTCCTGAGGGAATGCGATGAGGTGACGGTCTTTTCCCGGGATACGGAAAGACTGCTGCGGAAGGCCTATCCGGAGTTGCAAAATGTGACCCTGGTTCCCCATCGTCCCCATTACCTGCCTCCCCTGCCTCGGGCTGCCAAGACCACAGAAACTCTCAATATCGGAATTCTGGGTGTCTTGAGCTATAAGAAGGGGCTGCCGGTGATTCAGAAGCTGGTTCGGGTCATAGAGGACAAGAACCTGCCCATCCGTATTCGCCTCATCGGGGAAGTGGATGGGGAGATCGACTCTCCGGTATTTGACCAGACCGGCAGGTATCGCCGGGAGGACATTCCTCGCTTGACCTTGGAGAAGGATATTGATATTTTCTTCATTCCCTCCATCTGGCCGGAGACCTTCTCTTATACCACCTCAGAGATCCTGTCTATGGACAGGCCCCTGGTGGTATTTGATGTGGGGGCCCCGGCGGAGAGAGCCGGTATGTATGATAAGGGCTTGGTGCTTCCCCTGGATTCCCCGGCGGAAACTATTCTGGAGGAGATCCAAAGCTTCGTCCCCAGGGTATGGGGAGCCGACCAGCTTCCTATCCATAAGGATAAGGTCCTTTTCCTGGCTGAGGAGATTTCCTTCGCCTCCCGTTATCGAGTGGAACATTTCCGGGAGACCTTGGCCCTGCAGGGGTATGCTTCCGATTACTATCAATTGGCGGATTATCAGCCCCATGACCTGTCTGCCTATCGGTCGGTGGTGGTCTACCGCTGCAGCGATCCCAACCGGGTGGCTGCCCTCTGCCGGGAGGCAGGGAAGGCAGGAATTCCGGTTTTCTATGATGTGGATGACTACGTCTTTGACTATGACCAGATTGCCTATCTGAGCTTCCTCCAGGATGAGGAATATAAGGATTTCCGGAGGAAGACAGAGAATATTTACCGGTCTATGCAGGCCTGCGATGGCTTCCTGACCTCTACCGATACCCTGAAGAAGAAGATTCAGGAGCATTTCCCCGGGAAAAAGGTAGTCATCAAGCGCAATGTAGCCAGCATGGAGATGCAGGCCTTGTCGGTAGATGCCTGGAGAGATGCCCAACATAGTCCAGATAAGGTCTGGATTGGATATTTCAGCGGATCCGGCACCCATAATAAGGATTTTGCCATCATTGAGAAGGCCTTGACCCGGATGATGGAGGAATACCCCCAGGTGTCGCTGAAGCTGGGAGGAGTTCTGGCAGAGTCCGCCCTGGATCAATACCATGACCGGATCCGCCGTTACGGCTTCATGGAATGGCAGAAGCTCCCGGCGGTGATCGCGGACGTGGACATCAATCTCATGCCCTTGGAGGATACAGAATTCCATTGGTGTAAGTCGGAAAATAAGTGGATGGAAGCGGCGCTGGTTCACGTGCCCAGTATTATCAGCCGGAATCCGGAGCTGGATAAGGTGGTGGAATCCGGCAAGACCGCCTTCCTCTGTCAGACAGAAGAAGAATGGTATCAGGCTCTAAAGCAGCTGGTGGAGGATCCCCTGCTTCGCAGAACCATGGGAAATAGGGCCAATCTGCGGGTATTGGAGCGTTATACTACCGCTTACCCGGATCAGGAGGCAGTGGAACTGGTCCTGGGGAGGGGGCAGTGATTAGGGGTTAGGGGCTAGGGGGCAGTGGTTAGTGGTTAGTGGCTAGTGGTTAGGGGTTAGGGGTTAGTGGGGGGCTGGAAGTTGGTGTTGATAGGAGGGGAGACATGGATATGAGGCGGAATCTGCTGGTGGTGAAACGGGAAAGGTTTGACCTGACAGATAAGAGAAAGTATATTTTGCAGGGTATATGGCCCCGGGGTGCCAAGGTGGAGGCTGTCTTTGCCGGCCAGGAACTGGAGACACAGAAGGAAGAGTGGAAGAATGACAGCGCCTTGGAGCGGTTTCAGGAGCAGGAGGAGGACGGCAGGGAGAGGATTACCCTGACCGTCTGTTTGCCGGAGGACCTGTCTGGAGGACAGGTCCTGGAGATCTTTGCCCGCAGCGGGGAGGCGAGAAAACGCTGGTTCCGGATAGGAGCGGAGGAGCTGGAGGGCAAGAGAAGGCTTCCTCAATTCTATCTGGAGCAGGTTCAGAGGGATCTGACGACCGGGACCTGCTCTGTCACGGGCTGGGCGGCAGCTGCCCAGCCCGTGGAGATTCGAGTGACGGACTCCCAGGGCAAGCCCCTGGCTGCCCGGGTCCAGCGCCAGCAGCGGGTGGACGTAGAGGCCCTGTATGAGGAATGTCAGCTGGAGGAGAAATGCGGCTTTACGGTGGAGGCCAAGGATTGCCCCCGGCAGGGAATTCAGCTGGTTTTCCAGGCCGGGGACCAGACCAACAGCCGGTCTATCAGCATGGAGAAGAGTCAGATCCACAGGGAGCAGGCTCTGGAATATCTGAAGAAAACCAGGCAATATGTGAAGAACCACGGAATCCTCTCTCTTCCCAAGAAGGTCCTGGAGAAGCTGCAGAGAAAGAACCAGCCCATTTCCTACGAGGAGTGGCGGCGCAGGCATATGCCCACGGCCCAGGAACTGGAACAGCAGAGGCAGACTTCCTTCCCCCAAGGCCCCCTATTTTCCATCGTGGTGCCCCTGTATAAGACAAAGGAGAAGTATCTGCGGATGCTGGTGGAATCCATACAGGCTCAGACCTACGGAAACTGGGAGCTGTGCTTGTCGGATGGCAGCGGAAGTCCTTCTCCTCTGGAGAATCTGTTAAAGGAGCTGCAGGCTTGTGAGCCTCGCATTAAGGTGATCTCTCATGCCCAGCCTTTACGCATCTCGGAGAATACCAATGGGGCGATAGAGGCGGCCACCGGGGATTTCCTGGTATTTGCCGACCATGACGATACCTTAGCTCCCAATGCCCTCTATGAATGCGCCAAGGCCCTTCAGGAGAAGCCGGATACCAGGATTCTCTATTCGGATGAGGACAAGGTGGATGGGGATCGGGAGAAATATTTTGAGCCCCATATGAAGCCGGACTATAATCCGGATCTTCTCTGTACCGTGAATTATATCTGCCACCTCTTTGTGGTGGAGAGAAGGCTGGCTCAGGAGGTAGGGCTGCTGCGGTCGGACTATGACGGTGCCCAGGATTATGATTTCGTCCTGCGCTGTGTGGAGGCCAGTGACCGGATCTGCCATATTCCCAAGGTTCTCTATCATTGGAGGAGTCATGAAGAGTCCACGGCGGAGAATCCGGAGAGCAAGGCTTATGCCTTTGAGGCGGGCCGCCGGGCTGTTCAGGCCCATTATGACCGCCTGGGAATCCGGGCAGAGGTGTATCAGGGGGAGTATCCGGGGCTTTATCGCACCCGTTTTCTTAGGGAGCATGACCCCTTGATCTCCATCTTGATTCCCAATAAGGACCATACCGAGGATCTGGAACGCTGTATTTCCTCTATTGAGACGAAATCCACCTATCGAAATTACGAATTTATTATCATCGAGAACAATAGCGAGAAGGAGGAGACCTTCCAATATTACCGGGATCTGGAGGCCGCCCATGAGAAGGCCCAGGTGGTCTATTGGAAGGAGGGCTTTAATTACTCCGCCATCAATAATTTTGGCGCCCAATATGCCCAGGGAGAATATCTGCTTCTCTTGAATAATGACACAGAGATTATCAATCCGGACTGTCTGGAGGAGCTGCTGGGTTATTGCATGCGGCCGGATGTGGGAGCCGTGGGAGCCCGCCTCTATTATGAAGACGATACCATCCAGCACGCCGGGGTGGTGGTGGGCTTCGGCGGTATCGCCGGTCATTGCTTTGTCCAGCAGCCCAGGGGTTCCACGGGATATTGCCACCGGATCATCTGTGCCCAGGATTATAGTGCGGTGACCGCAGCCTGTATGCTGGTGGATCGCAAGGCCTTTGACCGGGTAGGGGGTCTGTCCCCGGAGCTGGCGGTAGCCTTCAATGATATCGACTTCTGCCTCAAGCTCCGTCAGGCGGGTTACCTCATTGTATATAATCCCTATGCGGAGCTCTACCATTATGAATCCAAGTCCAGAGGGCTGGATAATACACCGGACAAGGTGGCCAGATTTAACAAGGAGATTGCCACCTTCGCCAAACGCTGGCCGGAGATTCTGCAAAAGGGAGATCCCTATTACAATCCCAACCTGACCCTGGACAGCCAGGACTTTTCCCTGCGGAGGGATTAAGGGAGAGGACCGAATAGTGACGACGGCTGCGGGAGCACTCTGTACGGAGCACGAAGTGCGGAGCAGTCGGCTTTCATGCGTGGTGGAGCTGGACAATGTCCAGCATGGGAGTTTATTATGAAACGAAATAAAAATGTAGATATTTTGCGGGCAGCGGCTATTTTGATTATCATTATTTATCATGCCTATGCCTTGACGGGCTATCCCTGGAGCAGCCATGTGAGATTAAACCGCCTCCTGAGCTTTGGGGGCGAGGTGGGAGTGACTCTCTTCTTCGTCTTGAGCGGCTATGGGATTAGCTCTTCCTTGTCCAGTCAGGACCGGCGGGGAGGCCTTCCCTCCTGGGGGAGCTTTATGAAGAAAAGGTGCCTGCGCATCATGCCTCAATATTATTTTTGCATTGTTTTTCTCCTGCTTTTCCAGTCCCAGGCCTGGATCAGCGGGCAGGGGCTGAAGCATATCCTGGCCTACGGCCTCTTTGGGCAGAATCTGACTGCCACGACCCACGGCTCCATCAATGGCGCCCTCTGGGCTATGGCCACCATTTTTCAGTTCTACCTCATCGCCCTGCCCCTCTTTCGCCTGGTCAAGAAGAATTGGCTGGCGGCCGGTTTGGGGGCTATCCTGGTAACCATTGCCAGCAAATATGCCATTTACCATCTTCTGCTGGCCCCGGCCGGTGCAGAGGGAACGGCTTATTTTGTATATGGAAGACAGCTGATCTCTGCCTTGGACAACTTTGTCCTGGGCATGGTGGCCGCCCTTTTGACCCAGAAGTCTGCCAAGCCCAGGAAGTCTGGAAGGGGCTGGATAGGGCTTGTGGGAATTCTGGCCTTGCTGGCAGCTATCGTGGCCACTGCCTATTGGTACAATAGTCACGGTCTTTATGTGGATGCCCTGCGAGGTTATGTGGGACATAGCCTGCTGGCTCTCCTGCTGACCGCCTTGGTAGTTTTGGCAGCCATTTCCCCGGAGGCTCCCGGCATATTGACAAGACCCGGCAGCTTCCTGGCCAAGTACCAATATGGCATGTATCTGTGGCATATGCCCCTGATTGTCAGCCTGGTCAACGGGTCTCCCGCCTTCCAGAAGCTGGCAGCCCAGAGCTTTCCCGCCTTTGCCATCAGCATTGTGGCAGTGGCAGGCCTGGTGGGAGTATTTTTGACCAAATGTATCGATGGTTATGTGGCAGGACGGGCAAGCCGCCCTTCGCAAGGAGGGCGATAACCAGGATTGGGGACAGGGGCGGCAGGAAGGTTTCCCTTCCAGGTCATCGTGGCCCTTGCACATGGATTGTCAATGACAGAAGAGGAGGTGCGTTATGTGTGGAATTGTAGGTTATATCGGAGAGGAGCAGGCAGCGCCCATTCTGCTGGATGGGCTGGCTCATCTGGAATATCGGGGATATGATTCTGCCGGTATCGCAGTATATGACGGGCAGGATATCCATCTGGTTAAGTCCAGCGGGAGACTGCAAGGCTTATATGACAAAACCCAGGGGGGAGCCTGTCTGCCGGGCTGTGTCGGCATTGGCCACACCCGGTGGGCCACCCATGGGGAGCCCACAGATGTCAATGCCCATCCTCATTTTAATAAGGATGCCTCTATTGCCGTGGTTCATAATGGCATTATAGAGAATTATATGAAGCTGAAGAAAAAGCTCCTGTCCAAGGGTTATACCTTCCGGTCTGAGACAGATACCGAGGTGATTGTCCAGCTGCTGGATTATTATTACCGGGGCAATCCTCTGGAGGCCATTACCAAGGTCATGCACCGGATGGAAGGTTCTTATGCCCTGGGGATTCTCTTCCGGGATCATCCGGGGGAGGTCTATGCCGTCCGCAAGGATAGTCCCCTCATCGTAGGCCAGGGGAAAACGGGTAATTTTATTGCCTCTGATGTGCCTGCTATTTTGAAATATACCCGGGAGGTCTATTATATCGAAAATGAAGAGATTGTCCGCATGACGGAGCATTCTCTGAATTTCTATAACATCGATGAGGAGCCCCTGACCAAGGAGGCCGTGACGATTGACTGGGATCTGCACGCAGCGGAAAAGGAAGGATATGCCTATTTCATGCTGAAGGAGATCTTCGAACAGCCCAAGGCTGTGGCAGATACCCTCCATCCCAGGCTTCAGGAGGGCCAGGTGGTTCTGGAGGAGCTGGGGATGACCGATGAGGAGATCTGTCAGATCCGGAGAATCCATATTGTGGCCTGTGGTTCCGCTTATCATACCGGAGTGACCGGCAAATATGTCCTGGAGGGGCTGGCCCGGATTCCGGTGGAGGTGGATCTGGCTTCGGAATTCCGTTACCGCAACCCTATTCTGGAGGAAAATGACCTGGTGATCGTCATCAGCCAGTCGGGGGAGACGGCAGATACCCTGGCAGCCCTGCGGGAGGCCAAGGCTCGGGGCATCAAGGTGCTGGCCATTGTGAATGTGGTGGGAAGCTCCATTGCCCGGGAGGCGGATTGCGTCGCCTATACCTGGGCTGGCCCGGAGATTGCCGTGGCTACCACTAAGGCCTACAGCACCCAGCTCCTGGTCCAGTACCTGCTGGCTTTGAAATTCGCCCAGGTGCGAGGCCACCTGTCTCAGGAAAAGATGAAAGAATTGACCGCCGACTTGGAGGCTCTGCCGGGCCAGATTACCGCCTTATTGGCTCATCAGGAAAAGGTGCAGAAGTTTGCCAACCGCTATCTGGCGGCAGAGCATGTCTTCTTCATCGGAAGAGGCATCGATTATGCCATTTCCCTGGAAGGTTCTCTGAAATTGAAGGAAATCTCCTATATTCATTCGGAAGCCTATGCGGCCGGAGAGTTGAAGCACGGCACCATCTCCCTCATCGAGGAGGGCCGCCTGGTGGTGGCTGTCCTGACCCAGCCAGACCTCTATGCCAAGACCATCAGCAATATTGTGGAAGTCAAGAGCCGGGGGGCCTTCGTCATGGCCGTGACGGTAGAAGGCAACAAGGAGGTGGAGAAGGTGGCAGACTATGTCATCTATATTCCCGCCACCAATCCCTATTTTGCCAATTCCCTGGCGGTAATTCCCTTACAGCTCTTTGGCTATTATGTGTCCCTGGGCAAAGGATTGGATGTGGATAAGCCCAGGAATCTGGCCAAATCCGTGACAGTGGAGTAAACTCCCTAGGCCTTCTGCAGGTCGGAGCAAAAGGCAAGAAATTCTTCCAGAAAAAGCTCCATAGCCGGGGAAAGATACTTATTCTTCTTGTAGACGGCTGCCAGGGTGCAGCGAAGAGCTGGCTCATCTACCGTAAAAAGTGTAAGACGATCCAGAGGAAAGGAATGGGCCTGGGTGCCCAGCTCCGGCACGAAGGTAAAGCCCAGACCGGCAGCTGCCAGATTGACTGCAGTTGCCACATTGCCGGTGCGCAGGATGCAGTTCAGGGACAGATGGCGGCGGCTGAGCATCTGATTGACGAAATCCGTCAGATGCTGTCCCGGCTTTGACAAAATAAAGGGATTTTCCCTCAGAGAAGAAATGTCTGCATGGGGGTGCTGCCCTTCTTTTGGCTGGCCCTGACGGCGCAGGATCTCCTGGACAGCAGGCATCTCCCGGGAACCGATCAGGAAAATGTATTCCTCCGCCAGTATTTTGTACCGGGTATCCGCATAGTTGACGGGCAGGTTCATGATGCCGAAATCCACCTGCTCTGTCCGTATGGCATTCTCCAGAAAGGAGGCCGCCCCCTCCAGAAGACGAACCTGGATCAGGGGATGGCGGCGGGAGAAGGCGGGGAGGAATTCCGGAAGAAGAACCGAGGACCGCCACAGGGGCATACCGATGGTGATGCGCTCCCGTCCCTGATTGCGGATCTCCTCCATGCGAGCCGCCAGCTTCTTCTCCTCCTCCTTCCGATTCATGACATATTCCAGAAAGTATTCCCCTGCCGTAGTAAGACGCAGGGGAGTTTGTTTGCGGTCAAATAATTGAGCCCCTACGGAGGATTCCAGCCTTTGCAAATATTTGGTCAGGGAAGGCTGGGACACATAGAGGCTCTCAGCCGCCTTAGAAATACTCCTATATTCTGCAATCTTCAAAAAATAGTCATAATTCACCATAATCAGTAACCCTCCTTTTCTTATGCAGCCTGGGGCTGTCCCCATCCGTCTTCCATTCTACAGAAAAAAAGATTATTTGAAAAGGGGAAGAGAAGAGAAAGAAAATTTATACCCAAAAGACCTCTCGGAAGTAGTAGTATCCGAGAGGTCTTTTTGACGAAACGCATAAAAAAAGACAAGAAAGAATATAATTACTATGCATATTCCATGAATGGAATACCTTCGATAGTAGAAGAGATATTGGACATTTGCACAAAGAGAGTGTAACCTAGGGATAAGGAAGAGAACCGCGGATTCTTCACAATAAGCGCTGCAGAATGACCGGCAGACTGCAGGCAAAAGATAAGGGAGAAGCTTATGGAGAAAAAAACGAAAACAAAGATCCAATGGATATTGGTGCTGGGAACTGCCTGTACATGGTTCGGACAGCATTGCGGGGCGGGATTTGCGTCCGGCGCCCAGGTGACAAAATATTTTGCCACCTCCGGCTGGAAATCCATCTTTATGACCTTGATCCCCTTTGTGATTCTGGGAGTGGTCATGTATCTGATGAGTGAATATGTCAGACGCACCGGCGCCCGCGGATACAAGGACGTAGCCTTAAATCTTTATTCCCAGAATTCTGCGGTAGGCAGAGTGATGCTATTTGTGTGGGATATCAGCCTTTTGTTGAATATCTTTATCTCGGGAGGAGCGGTAGTGGCAGGGTGTTCTACCCTCTTGAACCAGACCTTGGGAATCCCCTATGTAGTTGCCTCCGTCCTCTTTGCCTCCATTGTTGCCCTGATCTGTATGTTCGGTGCAAAGGTAATGGCAAGGATCAGCCTGGGTATTGTATCGGTATTAATCGCAGCCCTTTGCATTGTAGCCTTTGCCCTGCTGAGTAAAAATTGGGGCTATCTGGGAGAGATCCTTGGTCAGAGACAGACCTTCGGCGCTTCTCCGACCCTGACTCTTACCAATACCATCTTCTACGTGGGAATCGGAAGTACCTTTATTGTTCCTCTGACCTCCATGGCTTGTGAGTTCAAGAGCAAGCAGGATTCCAAGGTTATGGCCATCTCCGGCGCCTTGATGAATGGTTTGACCCTGCTTTTTGTAACCTTGGCAGTTTTGACCGGTATGCCGGCGGCCATGGATTCCAACCTTCCGGTCTTGGATATGCTGAATGCTAATTTTAGTTCCACAGGTCCTTTGGCCATCGTCTACCAGCTGGCTCTCTTCCTGGCTTACCTGACCATGGCAGATGTATTTGCTGCAATCCAGAGATATGGTGCCGTGATCAACAAGAAGGGGAAGTTCAATCAGACTATCGTCGACGGAATTCTCTGTGTACTCTTCCTGCTGTGCGCCATCCTCATTGCCCAGTTTGGTTTGAAGGCTCTGGTGGACAAGGGATATAAGATCCAGTCCTTCCTGAGAATTCCCCTGTATGTGGTATGTACCCTGATCTTTGTTCCGATCCGGCTCCACCAAATGAAGAAGAAAAAGAGACTGGCAGTGCAGGATGCCCAGGAAGAGGCATGACCCAAACCAACTTTTAGGAGGAAAATCATGAAAGAATTTGAAGAAAAATACAGGGCAAGATTTGAGAAGCTTTCCACCACCAATGTATCCGATGCGATGGATGCCCTGGGAATTAAGGGCTCCACCTACGGAATCCGGCCTATGCGGGAGAGCTGGGGTAAGGTAGTAGGTCAGGCCATCACAGTCAAGATGACCGCAGCGGGAGAAACCAAGACCAAGCATCATCTGGGAATGAAGGCCATCTCCCTGTCCACCCCCGGAGACATTATCATCATTGACAATGGAGGAAGACTGGACACCTCCTGCTGGGGCGGCATCCTGGCCAACAGTGCCAAAGCCAAAGGGGTGAAGGCGGTGATCATCGACGGAGCTTGCCGAGATCTGGATGACTGTATTGACATTGATTTCCCGGTTTATGCCAGGGGAACGGTGGTTTGGACAGCCAGAGGCCGGATTATGGAGCAAAGCACCAATGAAATGATCCAATTTGGCGGCGTCCAGGTACGGCCGGGGGATGTAGTGATGGGAGACCGCAGCGGCGTTGTGGTGGTTCCCTGGGAGCGGGTAGAGGAGGTGCTGGACAAGGCGGAAGGTCTCTATGAAAAGGAAGAGCAGATGATCAAGGAGATCCTGGAAAGCGGAGATGTCCTAAGCGTAGATAACAAATTTGGCTATGAGAAGATGCTGAAATAAAGATATGAGGAGTAAGAAGATGGAGAATTTGAGAGATAGATTGAAAAAACTGGATGTAGCCAGCCTATCCGACGCCATGGACAAGCTGGGACATCCCTGCGGACTGCTGGGACTTCATGGGGTGGTAGCGGGCAAGCACATCTGCGGAAGGGCTTTCACGGTCCATTATGTGCCCTGTGGCGTGGAAAAGGGAAATGTGGGAGATTTCCTGGATGATGTAAAGGCAGGAGAAGTAGTGGTGATCGATAACGGAGGCCGTCTCCATTGCACCGTATGGGGGGATATCATGACCTTCGTGGCCACAAAAAACGGGGTGGAAGGCACTGTCATTGATGGAGTATGCAGGGACATTCCGGGAATTAAGGCCAATGACTATCCTATTTTCACCAAGAGTACCTATATGGTAACCGGCAAGGATCGGGTAACCGTAGATTATGTGAATCAGCCGGTGGCCATCTCCGGTGTTCAGGTATGCCCCGGCGACTATATTGTGGGAGATGATACAGGGGTTGTATGCATTCCGGCGACTCTGGCAGAAAAGGTGGCGGAGATCGCAGAGGGAATTGAAGCCACGGAGCAGAAGATTATAGCAGAGGTGAAGGCGGGATTGACCCTGAAGGAGGCTCGCGCCAAACTGGGATATCATCATCTGCAGACAAAGGAGGCGGGAGAATGATCGCACTTTATCTGGATCAATTGAATCCCCATATGGAGAAAATGCTGCTGGAACGTTGTCCGGACAGTGTGGATGTTCGCTTTTTGAACCCCTCCACCGGGAAAAAGGGAGAATTAAAGGATGCCGATGTATTTATCGTAACCACCTTTCAGGTAACCAAAGAAATCATAGATGCTGCCCCAAATCTGAAGCTGATCCAGCGCACCGGCATTGGGGTGGATATGGTAGACGTGGCTTATGCCAAGGAAAAAGGGATTCCCATCTCCGTATGCAAGGGCTTTAACAGCGTATCGGTGGCAGAATTGGCTCTGACGGACATGCTGGCTCTCTATCGCCGTATTGTTACCATGGATCAGACCACCAAGAATGGAGAATGGCATACCTGGACCTACCGCCATGAAAGCTATGAATTAGTGGGCAAAACCGTAGGAATCGTGGGAGCCGGAGCCATAGGGAAAAAGGTGGCAAAACGGGTACAGGCCTTTGAGGCGGAGGTCATCTATTATGATGTTTACCGGCTGCCGGAGGAGACGGAGAAAGAACTGGGGCTGACCTATCGTCCCCTGGAGGAGCTGATCCGGGAGGCGGATGTGATTACCCTTCATCTGCCCCTGCTGCCTTCTACCCACGGGATCATCGGGGCCAAGGAGCTGAAGGCCATGAAGAAGACGGCCATCCTGGTGAATACAGCCAGAGATCTGCTGGTGGACCTGGATGCCCTGGCTCAGGCTCTCCTGGAGGGAGAGATTATGGGGGCGGCTGTGGATGTCCTGGATCCCATGACAGAGGACAGTCCCCTCTACCATGCCCGGGAGACCAATCTGATCCTGACGCCCCATATCGGAGCTGCGACCTATGACAATTACGACCGGGTCTATCGGTTCTGTGCAAGGAATCTCTTGCATTTGCAAAAGGGAGAAGAGCCGGAAATGCTCTTGTAGGAGGAGAAAAATGTCAGTTGGATGCAAGATTGTAAAGGATTTTCCCCGCCCTTCCCGGGACTTGGTGGAACGTTTCCGAGGCAAGCAGGTGGCCAATATTGATGATAACATGGGACGGATCGCAGCGGTGGATCATTCCCTTGTCCCCCTAGGAAAGGGACAGCTTCTGGGGACAGCTTTCACAGTACGGGTGCCCCAGGGGGATAACTTGATGTTCCATGCAGCCATGGATCTGGCCAAGCCCGGGGATGTCATCGTCATCGATGCCGGGGGTTTCGAGGACCGGGCTATTTTTGGAGAGCTGATGGCTACCTATTGCAAAAGCCGGGGAATCCGTGGTATCGTGTGCGATGGTGCCATTCGTGACAGCCAGGCTTTGGCTGAGATGGAGGATTTTCCCGTATTTGCCAAGGCTGTGACTCCCAATGGACCTTATAAAAACGGTCCCGGAGAGATAGGCTGCCAGGTAGTCATAGGTGGGAAAGTGGTTCATCCCGGGGATATCATCGTGGGAGATGCCGACGGTCTGCTGATCATTTCTCCGGAAAATGCGGAGATGCTGGCGCAGGAGACGGAGGCAGTGGAAGAAAAAGAAGCAAAGATTATGGAGCATATCCTGCAGGATGGCACCTATGAGAGACCCTGGGTATGGGAGATTCTCCATCAAATAGGTGTGCAGGTGTGGGAGGGAGAGTCCTGAAGACAGGGTTGCAGACACAGCATAACAGCTGCACCGGATCGACAATGAGGCGAGGATTGCTCAAAGGGTGTGGCTGAGAAAACTGGGGGAAGGGAAATGACAGTTAGAGAATATGCGGCGGAGGCCGGTTACAATTTTGGTCATATGACGATAGGAGAATGCATTCGGACGGCGGAGAAGCTGGACAGGCGGGTTGGGGATGTCATTCTGGAGGAAACCTGTGCATTTACAGGAAAAACCCAAGAAGCGGTATATGAAGATATGAAGGCGGCCTTTGCCCATAATCTCAAGGCGGCGGAGATCGGGCTCACCTCCGGCCACAGCAGTCTGCTGGGGCAGATCGGTCAGGATCTGAACGGCCCGGAGCCTAAGGCAAAGATCCTGGAGGATCCCTTTGTCAATCGGATCGTAACCGTGACTTTGGCCGCTCAGGTGGGAAATCATACCATAGGGCTTCGTCCCTGCGCCGGTACCGGAGACTCCTGTCCCTATACCGGCTTCGTGAAGGCAGTGATGGAATATTATCCGGGGGATGATGAGCTGCTGAGCCGCATTATGGCAGTGATTTTGAAGATTGGCGGCATGTATCGTATCGGGAAATGCACCACCGGCTGCAATATGGAGGGAATCGGGGCAGGTGCCTGTGCCTGTGCCGCTGCCTTTGTGGAATTGGCAGGGGGAAGTCCGGAGCAGATGGAGAAGGCTATGGTTCTGGCCATTTCCCCCACCATCGCAGTTCCCTGTACCCCCCGGGTGCTGGCTCCCGGCCTGTGTGCCACCCACATAGGTGGAGGTGTCCTGATTGCCCGGCTGGCCAGCCAGCTGGCTATGTATACCTCTATTCCTTCTACCATTCCGGCGGATGTTATGATTGCCATGGCTGCCCAATGCCACCTGCAGTCGGCAGAACACGTGGTTCCGGTCACTATCCGCTATATGGAGCCCTTCTTCAAGAGAGACAGCAGGGTGGATGCCTATGTATCTGACCAGGCCCTGGAGGCAGAGCACAGGAGAAAAGAGGAGATTATGGTGACAGCAGGGGAGGAAAGCCGAGCCCTTGCCAGGAAAGCCAACCTCATCACGGCTCCCTTCGGAGATGCCGTAGTAGGCGGAAGCAGCGAGGGAGTGGGATCGCCTACCAACTGCGGCCGTCTGGCCCATTATTTGGCCAAAGGAGAGATTAAGAAAGTTCGTATAGAGTTTTGTCCGGAGCTGTTTGCCCGCCGTGCCATCAACATCCCGGGGGTTTTGATGGCAGCGGTGAATGGCTGCAGCACCAGCGACGCGCAATCCTATTCCACCATCCTGGAAGAGGTGAAGCGCAGGGGGATCGAGGTAGAGATCGTAGAAATGAAAGAAGCCCACGTTCAGAGGGTATTCATAGAAGCCAGTCAGCAAAATTCTTTTGTAGATACCCTGAATCGGGCAGGAGCCCGTCTGGTGCTCTTGGACGCCTCCCCCAGCCGGGAGGAAGCCCTGGCCTGGGCTAAGAAATTAAATATTGTAATTATAGAGGAATAGACCCATCCTTTTCGACAAGGTCGGCAGAAACGCAGCGTTTTCTGTCCGGCCTTGTTTTTTTGGATCCAGGGGTTCAATTGGCTATATATCGGGTTCCTCTGCCCAGACCAGTCTTTGATGCGTAGCCCTTTTGTATCAGAAATGTCAGCAGGTTCAAGGTTTTATTTTTACCAAAACCGACAGATTGGGCAAAATCCCCCCGCGCGGCACGCTGTTCAGCCCCCTACACATGACAAGCAGCTTCTTTGCGCCAGCCTGCTGCTGCCGCTAGAATAGGATCGTTCACTTTTTTTTGAATGAGTGGTCACATAATTAACACAATTGCACGGTACAATGGCCCTGTAAGATGAGAACAGGGAAATAAGCAATACATAGATGAGAATTTACAGGAAGAAAAGAGGTATGTGACCATGAGGGAAGAATTCAATTATGATTCCGATCAGATGAATGCAAATGCCAAGCAACAGGTAAATGAAAATGAACATACAAATGAAGATGTTAAGACTGCCGGGGATATGATTCAGCAGGCCAGAGAAGACGCAGCAGGATCCCAGAAGGATGTGAATGCTGCACAGACCGCCGGCCAGTCCCAGCCGGTGGGAGGAACCACTTACAGCTGGGTGAATCCAAAGCTGCAGCAGGGAAGCCAGCATGGAACAAGTGCTTCCGCAGGGCAGGGAACCTGGAACGGAACAAGTGCTTCCGCAGGGCAGGGAACCTGGGCTGGCGCAAGTGCCTCAGCCGGACAGACGAATCAGAGCACGCAGCAGACGCAGCAAACCCAGGCGGGAGCCGCAGGCAATGCAGGTTCAGCAGGTCAGACAAGCCAGAATTCTTGGCAGACGAATTATCAATATTCTGCCGGTCAGGGGAGCCAGACCAGGGGACAGCATACAGGCTTTGCCACACCGGCTAAGACCAGGAAAGTTAGGACGAAGAAGGCCAAAAAGCCCATGGGGATGGGTAAGAAATGGATGGTGAATGTGTCCATGGCCTTGGTTTTCGGCTTGGTGGCCGGAGGGGTATTTTATGGAGTGAATCGTGTGGGAGGCAGCTTTAACAGCAGCTCTGCTACGGAGGCTGCTGTGACCCCTACCCTGGCTACCACCGAGACCTCCGGGGAATCGGTGACAACCTCCAGCTCTTCCGCTTCCTCCACCAGTTCAGTAGCTACGGTGGCAGCTAATTGCATGCCTTCTCTGGTGACGATTTCTACCATGTCTGTGGAGGAGATGCAGAGCTTCTTCGGAGGCACCCAGTCTTATGAGGTGGAAGGAGCCGGAACCGGAGTGATCGTAGGACAGAATGATACTGAGCTTTTGATCGCTACCAATGACCATGTGGTTTCCGGAGCCACGGAACTGTCCGTCGGCTTTATCGATGAGAGCAGCGTGACGGCCCAGGTGAAGGGGACTGATTCTGAGAATGACCTGGCAGTGGTAGCAGTTAAGCTGTCAGATATTTCCGATGAGACCATGAGTCAAATCAAGATTGCGACTCTGGGCAGCTCGGACGATCTGGTTCTTGGGGAGCAGGTAGTAGCCATCGGTAATGCCCTGGGTTATGGTCAGTCTGTTACCAGCGGCTATGTCAGCGCTTTGAATCGTGATCTGACCCTGTCGGATGGTAATGGTTCGACCTATACCTCCACTGGCCTGATTCAGACGGATGCTCCTATCAACTCAGGAAACAGCGGCGGTGCTCTGCTGAATATGAAGGGCGAGCTGATCGGTATCAATGAGGCCAAGAGCTCCTCTACCTCTTCCGGAACTACAGTAGATGGAATTGGATTTGCCATTCCCATCTCCAAGGCAGAGCCCATCCTGGAGGGCCTGATGAGCCTTACCACCCGTGAAAAGGTAAGCGATGACCAGGCCTCTTACCTGGGAATTACCTGTGCGGATGTAACCAGCAGTATTTCTCAGATGTACAATATGCCCACCGGTGTCTGTGTCACCGATGTAGTAGAGGGAAGCCCGGCCGATGAGGCGGGAATCAAGAAGGGCGATGTCCTGCAGAAGCTGGATGGCAGAGAAATCAGCGATTATTCTACCCTCAAGGATGTCCTCCAGTATTATGCGGCAGGAGAAGAGGTTGAGATTGTGGTACAGCGATCCAATGAGGGAGAATATGTGGAAAAAACCATGACTATCACTCTGGGATCCGCAGCGGACAAGCCCCAGAGCCAGACAGGCAATTCTGGAAATTCGGATAATTCAGGCAACTCCGGGAATTCCGATAACTCCGGAAACTACGAGGATTCCGGGAATTCCGGCTATGGCTGGATGATGCCGGGAAGCGGTAACTAAAGTAGATTTTTTTAAGATGTGTTGAGAAAAGGCGGCGAGAGGGTGAGCTCTCATCGCCTTTTCTCATTGGCTAAACTATAGAGTTTTCAATGCACTACACACCTTTTCGGTGTGGGAAGTTTGAGTTTATGAAATATAAGGTGGATATTTCGCCAGTTGTTAAAAACATAGATCATTTTAACTATTGGAAGGAAGACCTGCCTTATTATCGTAACGTGGAGCAGGAGGGAATAGCAGATTCGCATGATCTATGATCCGGACACTGCCTCGGCGGACAGCCGTCAATATGCCCTGCTTTCCATCCGCATTTTGCGGACGATGGGGAGAAAGGAGGGACATTGATTGGATTTTTACTTGTTTTGGGAGGGGTTTTGGAATATACTCTATGTAAACCTCCATGTCGCCTTACGGCGGCCCACCACGAATGAAAGCCAGCTGGACCGCCGTTGGCGGTGCCGAGGAAGAGAGGATTATAAATTATATGTCGGAAGAGAAGGACAGGATAGAGGAGCAGACGGAGGAGACTACCCGGCAGGCAGAGGGGGATTCTGCCACGGGGGAGGATTCCACGGAATATGAGAAGATCTGCATCATGTGTCACCGGCCGGAGAGTAAGGCGGGGAAAATGATCGAGATGCCGGGTCAGGTCTATATTTGTGCGGATTGCATGCAAAGAAGCTTCCGGACCATCCAGGAAAGCAAGGTGGATCTGGGAGAGCTTTTGCAAAAGATGCCGCCCAATATCAGCATGATAGATCTGTCGTCCCTGAGTCAAAGGGCTCCCAAACAGAAGATTAAGAAGAAAAAGGAAGAAAAAAAGCAGGAACAGAGGCCCCTCACCATCAAGGATGTTCCGCCCCCCCATATGATCAAGGAGGAGCTGGATGCCTATGTCATCGGTCAGGAGAGAGCCAAGAAGATCATGTCGGTGGGGGTTTATAACCACTATAAAAGGATTTTGTCTGATCCCAAGGCATCGGATGTGGAGATTGAGAAGTCCAATATGTTGATGATCGGGCCCACAGGATCCGGTAAGACCTATCTGGTGCAGACCCTGGCCAAGCTTTTGAATGTGCCCTTGGCTCTCACCGATGCCACCTCCCTGACGGAGGCCGGTTATATCGGGGATGATATCGAGAGCGTGGTTTCCAAGCTGCTGGCTGCCGCCGACAATGATGTGGAGCGGGCGGAGCATGGCATTATTTTCATCGATGAGATTGACAAGATTGCCAAGAAGAAGAATACCAACCAGAGGGATGTCAGCGGGGAGGCTGTCCAGCAGGGCATGCTGAAATTGCTGGAGGGCAGCCAGGTGGAGGTTCCGGTGGGGGCCAACAGCAAGAATGCCATGGTGCCCATGGTTACCGTGAATACCAAGAATATTCTCTTTATCTGCGGCGGCGCCTTTCCGGAGCTAACCGAGATCATTCGGGAAAGACTGAAGAAAACGGCCTCCATCGGTTTCCAGGCGGAATTGAAGGATAAGTACGACGATGACAAGAATCTTCTGATGCAGGCTACCGTGGAGGATTTGAGGAATTTTGGAATGATTCCTGAATTCCTGGGCAGAATGCCCATTGTTTTCTCCCTGGAGAGCTTGACGGAGGATATGCTGGTGAAGATCTTGCAGGAGCCCAGGAATGCCATCCTCAAGCAATACCAGCGCCTGCTGGAGCTGGATGAGGTCAAGCTGGTATTTGACGAAAGCGCCTTGCGAGCCATCGCCCGCAAGGCCCTGGAGAAGGATACCGGTGCCCGGGCCTTGCGAGCTATCATCGAGGATTTCATGCTGGATATCATGTATGAGATTCCCAAGGATGACAATATCGGAGAGGTTATCATTACCGGAGCCTACGTGGAACACACAGGAGGCCCCCAGATCCTCATGAGGGGACAGCCCTCCCCCATGCTGGAGTCATAAGGGAACAGGGCTTGTCTGCCCATGGTCAATACCGGCTTGTCCGGCCCATGCCATATGCTCAAAGGAGGTGCATAGATATGGCAAATACGAATACAACGGATTTCTTCGAAAACCTGGGAAAATCTCTTTCCAGGACAGCCGACAAGGTAGCAAAGAAGACGGATGAATTCCTGACGATCCAGAAGCTAAAAGGGAAGATTTCCACCCTGGAAAGGAAGACAGAGGACACCTTTCTGAAGATTGGTGAGGCTGTCTACCAAAGAGAGGAAGAGGGTCAGAGCTTTGACCAGGAGATTACCGATCTGTGCAAGGAAATCGTCTCCCTGCGGGCCGCTATCTTGGTTTGCCGGGATGAGATCGCAGCCAAGAGGGGCAACAAGATCTGTCCCACCTGCGGTGCCCACATCCCCAGAGAAGCCCGCTTCTGTATGCAATGCGGCGGTGTGATGCCGGAGGATCCCTTCCCGGAAGAGGAGGAAGACCCGGAAGAGGCCGGTCAGGAGAAGGAAGCAGACCCCAAGGAAGAGGCTCCTGAGCAGACGGACGCAGAGAAGGAAGAGGCAGAGGCCGGAAAGACAACGGAGGAAGTATGATTTTCATCATAATATTGCTGGCGGTTTTCCTGGGAGACCTGATGCTGAAGAAGTATGTGGAAGCCAAGCTGCCGGAAGGGGAGGAACGCTCCCTCTTTGGGGGGAGGATCTGCCTGCGGAAGGTACATAATTCCGGAATCGCCTTTGGAGGTCTGTCGGAATATCCGGAGCTGGTGCGCAAGGGAACCCTGGGTTTTATCGGTCTCCTGCTGATTTCTTATGTGGTCCTCCTAGGCCACAGGGGCTCCAATGGCAAGAAGCTAGGCATGAGTCTCCTGCTGGGAGGGGCGCTCTGTAATTGGTTCGATCGCTTTCATCAAGGATATGTGACGGATTATTTCAGCTTTCGGGGCAAGTGTAAGCAGCTGCGGAATCTTTTCTTCAACCTGTCGGATATCTGTATCTTCCTCGGAATCCTTCTGAATCTCTTCAGCAGGGGAGAGCGAAGATAGGTCATGGGGACAGGAAGACAGGTTGTTTTCATCGGAAAAAGGGCTTTGACTCTGAGGAGTCAAAGCCCTTTTCCTGATGAAAATCGAGACTTTTCGACTGGCAATTCCACAAGAATGCAGGTTCCTCTCCCGGAGCTTTCTTCTACCCGGACGGAGCCGCCGTGCAGGTTTGCGATCTCCCATACCAGGGAAAGTCCCAGCCCTGTTCCGCCATACTTCCGGCTGCGGGACTTGTCTACCCGGAAGAAGGGTTGGAAGATGCTGCGCTGAAATTCCTCCGGGATGCCTCGCCCGGTGTCGGAAATGCGAAGAAGAAGCTTCTTGTCAGCCTGAGATACCAAAACCCGCACCAGGCCGCCGGGGCGGTTGTATTTGATGGCATTCTCCGTCAGATTAAAGAGCAGGCGATAGATCAAAGGGTCGCTGCCAGCCAGGCACCCATCCCCCTCCTGTTCCAGCCGGATACCGTCTTTCTCTGCTAGGGGAGCCAGATCCGTAAAGATTTCCTCGATCAGGGGGGAGAGTTGGATCCGGTCCTTCCGAGCTACTTGCTGCAGATTGCTCATTTCCAGCAGGGTTTTCGTCATCTGGGTCAAGCGTTCCGTCTGCTCCTTCAGCAAGGAGAGGAATTCCGCCGTCTCCGGCAGCACGTCAGGGTGTTCGGCGGAAAACAGTTCCAGCTGGGCCTGCATCAATGCCAGAGGGGTCCGCAGCTCGTGGGCGGCATTGCCAGTGAATTGGCGCTGAGCGATAAAGGCATTGTTCAAACGATCCAGCATCTGGTTGAAGGAATGGCTGAGCTGGCGGAATTCCGGCAGCGTTTCCTCATTGATTCGCATATCCGCCAGATTGTTCAGCTGTACCTTCTCCACCTGGGAGGCAAAGCTGTGCAAGGGTCTCAGGGCTCGTCCGCTGATGAAATAGGCCAGAATGCCGCCAAATAGGGTCACCACCGCTGTGATGAACCAATTGGTCATGCAGAACTCTTCCTGAGCCCCGTGGATGACGATGGTGAGGTCCTCTTGTATCCCTGCCGCCGCAGGATCGAAGAAGGCAGGACTACTGTCGCTGACATAGCCCTGAAGGGCTTCCCCAATGGAATCCATATAGTGGACCCCGGAGGAGCAGATCAGCAGCTCCATAGCA
Organism: Coriobacteriaceae bacterium; assembly: GCA_963649395.1. Classification (GTDB taxonomy): domain Bacteria; phylum Bacillota; class Clostridia; order Lachnospirales; family Lachnospiraceae; genus Scatomonas. The sequence continues at coordinate 41,979 of CAVJHW010000002.1, forward strand.
AGACAGGTGATGCCAATGAGGAGCAGGGTCATCCAGGTGATGCGCCATTGCAAAGAAAGTTTTTTCATGTCTCCCGGCCTCCCATCAGATAGCCTTCCCCGATCCGGTTGCGGATAGGGTCATAACCCAGGGCTGTTCGCAGCTTCTTGCGGAGGGCGGAGATATGAACCCGGATGGAATTGCTGAAAGGATCCACGCTGTTGTCCCAGACGTGGTCTATGAGCTCCTCCTGACTTACCGGACGCCCTTGATGGGCCAGGAGATATTCCAGGATCCCTGTCTCCTTGCGAGTCAGGGTCAGGGTCTGCCCCTGGACGGAGGCCACCCGGGTGCGGGTATCGAAGTGGAGGCTGCCGCAAGTCAGTACCACATCCTGCTGGGTGAACTGCCGCAGGGTCAGACTGCGGATGCGGGCCTCCAGCTCAGCCAGATGAAAGGGCTTTGCCAAATAGTCGTTGGCCCCGGCATCCAGCCCCTCCACCTTGTCCTCCACCTCGCTGCGGGCCGACAGAATGAGAACGGGAGTTTCCCGATCCTTCTGCCGCAGGGTCCGCAGCACTGTCATTCCATCCTTTCCCGGCAGATTCAGATCCAGCAGAACCAGATCATAGTGTTCCACCTCCAGCAGTTCCAAAGCCTTCTCCCCATCATAGCAATAATCCACGCTGTAAGCCAAACGCCGCAGGCTGCGGACGATGGTCTCACACAGGACTCGTTCGTCTTCTATTACCAAAAGGTGCATCCATGCCCCTCCTTTCCTGCTTTTCTTATCTTGGTTACGGTGTCAAAAGCCTGAGCCCACGACATGCTTGCGACGCAACGCTAGTCCCTTTAGGGGCATGTCGGTGGCACACGTCTAGCACCGACCGGAGCGGAGACGTGGGAGTGCGTAGCACGGAACAATCCGTGCAACCAAAGGTTTGGGTGTTTTGACACCCCAAACATGCTCCCATTGTAGCAAAAAGGGATAAAGTTTGCGTTAACATTTCCTTCTTAACGGAGATTTTAGGTCTCTCCCTTTATGATGGTGGCAGGAAGCGGCCATGACCCGGGGACAATCTGCTGTCCCAGGGCGGGACTACCACAAAGGAAAGGGTGATGAAGGATGAGTCATGAAAAAAAGGCGGCAGCCCAGGTGCTGTTGCTGGCGGCAGGCCTTGCCATGCTGTGCTTTGGCCTTTGGCGAGGCGAGGGAGGAACGGTGCTGAGCAAGGCGATCAAATTATGTCTGGAGTGTGTGGGTATTGGATAAAGGAATTTTTAGCCTCTCACAGGCCCTGTCTCGCTTCCGGGGCTGGATACAGGCGGGGGCTACCTTATTGACCAACCTGCATCTGCCTAATTTTCTCAAGGGCAGGATCCACCAGGGCGGGGGCAAAGCCCTCTGCGTGCCGGGGCTCAATTGTTACTCCTGCCCGGCCGCCTCGGGAGCCTGCCCTATCGGAGCTCTTCAAGCCGTGGTGGGCTCCTCCCGGTTTCGCTTCTCCTATTATATCACAGGATTCCTTATCCTGCTGGGAGTTCTGCTGGGACGTTTCATCTGCGGCTTCCTGTGTCCCTTCGGCTGGTTTCAGGAACTGGTGCATAAGATTCCCACGAAAAAGCTCTCCACCAGGCGGCTGAAGCCCCTGACCTATCTGAAATATGGCATTTTGCTGGTTATGGTGCTCCTGCTTCCTGTCCTGGCGGCGAAGGATGGAGGGATAGGGGATCCCTTCTTTTGCAAATACCTCTGCCCCCAGGGCCTGCTGGAAGGAGCCATCCCCCTGTCCCTGATCAATGCCGGTATTCGGGCAGCCCTGGGAGGTCTTTTTCGGTGGAAGCTGGGGATCCTGATCACTGTGATCCTCCTGAGCCTGGTCTTCTACCGCCCCTTTTGCAAATGGATCTGTCCCCTGGGGGCCTTCTATGCCCTTTTCAATAAGCTCTCCCTCTTCCAGATGAAGGTGGACAAAGGGAAGTGCGTATCCTGCGGGAAATGCGTCAAGGCTTGCAAGATGGATGTGGATGTGACGAAAAAACCCAATCATGCCGAGTGTATTCGCTGCGGCATGTGTGTCCGGGCCTGCCCTACCAAGGCTGTGAGCTTCCGCTACGGCTTCGGAAAAGGGAAACAGAAGGAAAGCTGACTGCTGCCTCAAGGGCGGCTCACAAAAAAACGGAGGAATGAAGATGAGAGGAAAGAAATGGATTATGCTATTGCTGGCGGCATGGATGCTGGTATCCTTGGCGGCTTGCGGACCAAATGAGGGAAAAAAGCAGGACGACAGACAGAATGATACGACCAAAAGCAGCGAAATGAAAAATGATGGAACGAAGAGTAATGAAATGAAAAATAGTGAGACCAAGACCGAAATGGAAATGACCGAAGAAGAGGCGGCAGCCCGATTCAGTGAGCTTAAGGATCAGGAGGCTGCAATCCTGTCGGAGAATACCCAGCTGTGGGAGAAGGTATTCCTGGCCATGGATAAGGATAGTGCCATGACCCTGATAGAAGATGGGAAGAACTATGGTGACTATTTGCTGGAAACCATGGCATCCATCAAGGATCAATTTACAGAGGATGAGTGGAAGCTCCTGCAAGGGGAGGCGGAGAAGATCCGCCAGATAGAAAGTGAGCTGACCCTGCTGGAGGAGAAATACCCAGAGGCGGCGCAAATGGCCATGGATAAGGATATGGGGCAGTCCCAGGAACTGTCTCAGGAGCAGTCCCAGTATCCGGTCTCGGACAGCAGGGACATGTCGGCGAATACAGGAGATATGCAGCAATTTCCCGCCTTTGAGGGCAAGGATCTGGAGGGCAATGAGGTCAAGAGCGAGGATCTCTTCTCCGGCAATGCTGTCACCGTGGTAAATCTCTGGTTTACCACCTGCGGCCCCTGTGTGGGAGAGCTGGGAGAGCTGGATGCCCTGAACCAGGAGCTGATGAAAAAGGGCGGTTCCCTCATCGGTATCAATGCCTTTACCCTGGATGGGAACGAAAAGGACATCTCAGAGGCCAAGGATATGCTGATGAAAAAGGGGGCCAACTACCAGAACGTATATTTCGATTCCGACAGCCAGGCAGGCAAGCTGGTGGAGAATACCTATGCTTATCCCACCACCTATGTGGTGGATCGCCAGGGCAATATCCTGGGGGATCCCATCGTAGGCGCCATCACCAACAAAAGTCAGAGGGAGGCTCTGGAAGCTCTGATTGACCAGGCCCTTGCCGCCGATAGGGGTTAGGGCACCGAGGCTTTTGACCCTGGAACCAATGTCGTGTCCCTGAAAGGAGGGAGCAGGATGAGGCGAAGAACATTTTCCTTTCTACTTGTCACGGCTTTGCTGCTGAGCGGCTGTGCCGCCGGACAGAATAAGCCGCTGGAGAAGAAGGGAAAGGAGAAGGAAGAGCAGGAAGAGGAAAATGTTATCTATCTGGCAGGAGGCTGCTTCTGGGGCATGGAGCTGCTCATGCAATCCATCCCGGGGGTTCTGGATGCCCAGAGCGGTTATGCCAACGGCACCTGCCAGGAGGATGCCAATTATCAAAAGGTCTGTACCGGAGACACGGGCTTTCGGGAAACCGTGCGGGTGGAGTACGACCCGGAGGAGGTAAGCCTTGACGCCCTGCTGCTGGCCTACTTCTACGTTATCGACCCCACGGTAGAGAACCGTCAGGGCAATGACAGGGGAAGCCAATATCAGACTGGTATCTACTACACCAATGATCAGGCCCGGGAGACGGTGGACCGCATCGCCCAGCTGGAGCAAAGCCGCAACGCAAAGTTCTTTGTGGAGATCGGCCCTCTCAAGAATTACTATCCCGCCGAGGACTACCATCAGGATTACCTGGAGAAGAATCCAAATGGCTATTGCCATATTCCCCGGGAGGAAATAGAGCTCTTCTCCCAGCTGCGCATTGATCCGGGAGACTACCAAAAACCGGCGGCGGAGGCCCTCCGGGACAAGCTGACGGAGGAGCAATATCGGATCACCCAGGAAAGCGGCACAGAGCCTGCCTTTACGGGGGAATTTTGGGATCAATTTGAGAAAGGCATCTATGTGGATGTTGTCACAGGGGAGCCCCTCTTTTCCTCCACGGACAAGTTCGAGAGCGGCTGCGGCTGGCCTGCCTTCACAAAGCCCATCGAGGAGCCTGCTTTGGTGGAGCGGGAGGACCTCAGTCATGGCATGCGCCGCAGGGAGGTCAGAAGCCGTGCCGGTGATTCTCACCTGGGACATGTGTTCACCGGGGATCCGGAATCCCCCAACGGGGTGCGCTATTGCATCAACAGTGCAGCCCTGCGCTTCGTACCCTATGGGAAGATGGAAGCAGAGGGGTATGGATATCTTCTATACCTGTTCGAGGAATAAATCTGGAAAATAAACTCCCATGCTGGGCATTGTCCCGCACCACTAGGCATGAAAGCCAGCTGCTCCGCACTACCTGCACCGTACAGAGGACTCCCGCAGTCGCCGTCACTATTGGAACGAAAAAGCCAGCCAGAGAAGCTCCTACAAGGGCCCTGGCTGGCTTTTTCGCGCACCTAGCCTTTGGAAGGGCCCTGGGGTGATTGGGAAAAGTGTATAATTTCCGCCCGGCTATTTTGTATAAATTGTCTGGTTGACGGATGAAAAATAGTGGAGTATGATATTCCTATCATGAAACGTTTCATGAAATGTAAACACGGGAGGACCATTATGACAGGAAAAGAGAAATTAAGGCTGGCCTTACATCATGAAGAGGGGCCCCTGCTCTTTGATATCGGCGGTATGCCGACTACGGGAATGCATTGTATCGTTATGGAGGAGCTGAGGGACTTCTATGGTTTGGAGAAGCGCCCCATCAAAATCCTTGAACCCACCCAGATGCTGGGCATTGTGGAAGATGATCTGAAGGAATGTCTTGGCGTACAGACAAGGCCTCTGTGGAGCGCAGGCTGCATGTTTGGCTTCCGTGTTGAGGATAAATACAAGGAATGGAAAACTCCCTGGGGGCAGGAGGTCCTGGTGCCGGAGGAATTCCAGGTTACGAGGGATGAGAAGGGAGACACCCTCATCTATGCCTGCGGCGATAGGAATTACCCGCCGGCAGGCCGCATGCCTAAGGCGGGAATGTTCTTCGATAATATCGATCGGGCCCCGGAATATGATGAGATGGACTACGATGTAAGAGATAATTTGGAGGAATTCGGGGAAGTCACGGAAGAGGATCTGGCCTGGCTGAAGAAGCAAAAGGATCAGATCGGCGATACGGATGAGGTGGTGATGGGCAATCTGGGAGGAACCGCCTTCGGGGATCCTGCCCTGGTGCCCGGCCCCATGCTGCGCCAGCCCAAGGGAATCCGCATGCTGACAGATTGGTACATGGCTACCGTTTCCGACCAGGAGACCCTGCATGAGATCTTCACCTATGAGTCGGATGTGGCCTTGAAGAACCTGGAGAAAATGCATGAGGTTCTGGGAGAATGCCTGGATGTGACCTATATCTGCGGAACGGATTTCGGCAGTCAAAGGGCACCCTTCTACAGCATCGCAACCTTTGATGATGTCTATGCTCCCTATTACAAGAAGATCGATGACTGGATTCATTCCCATACCCAATGGGCTACCTTCAAGCATACCTGCGGCAGTATCTTCCCCTTTATCGGGAAAATGGCGGATGCCGGCCTGGATTGTATTAATCCGGTGCAATGGACCGCAGACGGTATGGACAGAGAGGAACTGAAAAAGACCTATGGAGACAAGGTGGTCTTCTGGGGCGGCGGTATTGACACCCAGCACATGCTTCCCAACGGAAGCCCGGAGGAGGTCTACAAGCAAGCCTTGGAATGCTGTCGGATATTCGGGAAAAAGGGAGGATTCGTCTTCAACACCATTCATAATATTGTGCCTGGAGTTCCGGCTGCCAATGTAGATGCCCTGGCAAGAGCAGTCAGAACCTATAATCAGGGCTGATGGAGAGCGGGTCATCCAGGGGAAATAAAATACAAGTGTGCGTAGGAAGGAGTCGAAGCGGACGATGGCACAGGGAAATGTAAAACAGGCGGGGAAAATGCAGAATCTGTTGAAGCAGCAGGTATTTCTGGTAATTCTGCTGATTATCTTGATCAGTATCTTTTTATGTGTGGTAAGACCGGATTCATTTCCGACCGTCTTAAATATCTTTAATATCCTCAAACAGGCATCCCAGTATGCCATTCTGGCAATCGGTATGGGGCTGGTTATCATTTCAGGAGGTATTGATCTTTCCGTCGGAAGTATTATTGCCTGCAGTGTATGTCTGGCAGCCTATGTGAATAAGAATGTACCCGGAGGGATTCATCCCCTTCTCATGCTGGTGATTATCTTCGCAGTGGGAGCTGTCTTTGGCATCCTGAATGGTGTCCTGATCACGAAGGCGGGTCTTCCTCCCTTCATCGCCACCATGGGTATGTTGAGCGTAGGGGAGGGTATCGCCCTGCTCCTGTCCAATGGTGCCCCCATTAAGTACGGCCAGTCCTGGATCTCTGTATTTGGAGGCGGTTACGTCGGGGTGGTTCCGGTACAGGTCATTGTAATGATAGTGGCCATCTTCTTGGCGACTTTGTTTGCCAAATATACGGTTACCGGCAGAAATATCTATGCTGTGGGCAACAACGTGCGGGCGGCCAAGCTTACCGGAATCAATACGGATAAGGTGCTGATTCAGGTTTACCTGATCTGCGGTCTCATGTGCTCCCTGGTGGGCTTGCTGATGCTGGGACAGTTAAAGCAGGCAGGCCCCGGCTATGGCTCCGGG
>CAVJHW010000003.1:0-15103 GCA_963649395.1 Coriobacteriaceae bacterium
TAAAAGCCCCAGGACTGAAGAGCCCGGCAGAAGATCTGGAGGTAATCTTCCTGGGTCATAAGAGCACCCTTGCTGGGTATTTCATCGATCATATCGTAGCCGATCGCGCTTCTGACATAGTTCACTGTAGCCAGGCGGAAACGGTCATAGAAATAGATATTTTGGGCATCTACCGAGGCCAGCTGCTTCAGCATCAAAGCTCGCTGCTTACCATAATTGGTTGTGTCCGTTGTATTGGCATCTACCGTATAGGAGGTGTTATCGTGCCAGGTCTTGTAGCTGCTGGCCCAGGACTGTCCGCTGATAAAATACCAATTGCTGGTGCTGGCTTTCACCGTACTCTCGGCTGCGCTGCCTGGCACATAATGATCTACACCATAACGGATGAAGCCCATTTCCTTAGGTCCTACCAAAGGCACAATATCTACCTTATTGATGCAATTATGAATCGAATAATAGGTACTCTCATCGTATTGCAGGGCTGAATTCACGCCGCCCTGGGGAGCTTCAAAGCAATAAGCATAGACCTGATTGGTCTTTGACGCATCATCGGAGCCCTGTCCGTAGCCATAGGCCTCGATCAGTCTCTTGGCTGTCAGGTTGGATACCGCTCCGCCTCGGGAATATCCCGCAATCCAGAACTTCACCCGACCCTTGCTGATGGCATCCTCCAAACCGTAGTTCTTGATATAGCTCTGCACCAGCTCGAAGATCGTATTTGCCGCAGTCGCGAAGCCCTGGTGCTCTCCGCTGGTGCCTACCGTGGTATTGCTGTACCACTCACTTTCATAACCGGCGCCACGCAGGGCGATGGGTACCAGGATATATTCCTCGTCTCCCTGACTGCTCTTCATGGTCTTCTGACCGATGGCCACACCGATGGAACTGGTGGTGGGCTTAACTGTCTGGGACTCACTGATATAGATGTCATCGGTAGCCACACCGATATCGGAGAAAAGCTTCTCGATATTTTGCGACTTATAGGTATATTTCCGATTATCGGATTCCTTGGAACCGTCATTGCCGATATTAGAATAGAAACCGGCAAGAGCCATGGTCATGGACATGGTGGCCAGATGCTCATTGTATTGGGTCGGATCCCCGGCATCGCCATCCTCATCCCCATTCAGGAAGAAGCCGTCCGAATAATAGAACTTTGCATCCAGATCTTCCTCCGACTCTACGACAGAAGGATAGGAGACATATCCCTCAATCAGATCCTGGCCATTATATCCCTTCTGAGTCACCGTCGTATCCGGAGCTACCTCCTCCACTGTGGTTGTGACATCAGAAGATGACCTCTTCTTGATCTTCAGCTGAGAGTCACCCTCGTCGAACTTGATAATATACTCCTTGCCTTCCTTGTCATAATCATAGAAGAAGGCACTGGCATAGAAGAAATTCACCTCCTTGCCGATGACTCTTTCCGTCTTGCCCTCTGTCCGAACACCTATCTGAGAGCTTCCGGCAGGAGCCCCTATCAGATAGGCCGTAGTCATCAGTCCATCCTGCAGATAAAGGTCATCATCCACAGAGTCCCCATTGCGCTTGTTATCCTTGATAACTACCTTGCCGCTGAGAGCGATATCATTCATGCTGTCGGAATAAAGGCCGCCGCCGGCGCTCCCAGCCTTGTTCTCCGTGATGGTACAGGAGGAAACGGTATTCTCATCATTGTTGTTGTAGATACCACCGCCATTCCTGCCGGCTTCGCATTTCGTGATCTTGCAATTGGCGATGGTAACGCTTTCCTGATCGATATAGATGGCTCCGCCATCCTTGTTCGCCGTATCTCCCTCAAAGGTAATGCCGTTGATGGTTCCCTTGTTATCGGTGCTGGTTCGGCAGATATAGACTCCACCGCCCTTACCGCCGTCACTTTCTCTGGCTCTGTTCTTGGAAACGGATCCAGTGGAATCGGAGGATACCAGGTTAAATTGCGGGTATTTGAAATAAATTCCGCCGCCGCTCTCTGCCGAGTTGGAATCGATCTTGGAATTGTTCTTCATCTCGATCGTACTATTCCTGTCACCGGCATAGATACCGCCACCATCCTCCCAGGCATAATTGCTGCTGACAGAGCTGTTGTCCATGCGAAGGGTAAAGCCTTGGAAGGAATAAATGCCTCCACCTAACGCCTTACTCTCGTTATCCTGGATAGAGGCCCCATTTCTCATGATAATCTCGCAGCCGCTGCCCTTGATAGCCACTCCGCCGCCGTTATTATTATTCTTACAGCCGGCGATGGCAACATTATCCAGAGTCAGCTTGGTGCCCGGAGTCATGTGGACCCCGCCCCCCTCATAAGCGCTACTGCTGCAGGTGATCAAACCTCCTGTAACCGTTGACTTAGAGCCATAGCTTATGCTTGTCTTGGGACTGTCATTTCCCAAAAGGGTCAGAGAGGAGCCCTCCCTCATCCAAATAACAGATCCCCAGTCCGCATAGATCTTATGTCCATTCATCTCTATCGTAGCTGTTACTCCCCCGGGAAGGTAGAGAGTAGACTGATCCGTATTCCAGTCACATTGAAGCGTGATCTTCTTCCCGGCACTTGCGGCATTCCAGGCATCACTGATCGAGTTATATTGCACTCCATCCTCGGATACCGCATAGATTACATCTGCCGCCTTGACCGGAAGGGGCTCGATGAGGGTCGCTGACACCATAATAAGCGCCAGTAAAAAACTTACAATTTTTTCCATCCACCTGTGCTTACCCATGTTTCCTCCTTTATCTCTTTGTACGTTTGATTTCGCCTGTTACACCAATCATGATCACACTGCCTGCCAGCAGAAGGCCCCAAAGCCATATCTGCGTGCTGTCTCCGGTCTTGACAGCGTTGACAGAGGATGCTTGACCGACAGTGGTATTCTTATTGCCTGTATCGGATTGATTCTTATTCGATGACGGATCCACTTCCTCCGGCGTAATAGGATCCTGCTTGCCTGTATCATCCTTCGATGGGTCATCCTTCTTGCCATCGTCCTCCTGGTCATCGATGGGCTCCGTATCCATGGCTCTCAGCCAGGAGAGGATCACCTCGTTGTTATGGACTCTCAGGAAGTTATTGCCCATGCAAGTCGCAGCTACCTTGATCTTGTTGATCGCCCCATCCAGGCTGAGGGTATCCTCTGTTCCAAACAGGGCCTGGGCTGCTACAAGACTAAGAGCCTGGGGGGCATTTCCCTGGATCAGGGGATGCTGTTCCAAGCTTTCCCCGGAGTATCCGATGGCCTCCAGTCCCGCACTCAGAACATTCTTCATGTAGTTCCCTGCTATCTGCCGATAGATGGTCAGAAGGCCGCTATAATCTGTGATGGGCTGTCCGCCATTATAATCCTCCTCCAAGGTGTCCGAGGTCACCTGGCTGTAGATCTCCTGATAAGCCTCCGAACCAAGAAGGGCTTTTTTCAAAGATTCCGCCTCGCTGCTCGGCGCAACATCTGTATTCCCATCTGCGCCACCCGCTGCATTTCCATCTATATCCGCGTTACCGTCTGTATTTGCATTTCCATCTGTATCTGCATTTCCGGCTGTATCTGCGTTACCATCTGTATCTGCATTTCCGGCTGTATCTGCGTTACCATCTGTATCTGCATTTCCGGCTGTATCTGCGTTACCATCTGTATCTGCATTTCCGGCTGTATCTGCGTTACCATCTGTATCTGCATTTCCGGCTGTATCTGTATTACCATCTGTATTGTCGGCTGCATCCGTCAGGTCTCCCTCTTCGGAGGCCTGGTCATCCCCGCCGCTAGAGCTATCTCCGGGCAGACTGGGAATCAGCTCCTCTCTCCAATTCTCATCCAGCGGCGCGCCTGCCAGATTCTTATTGTTGATATATTGCTCCACCCAGTTGTAGAGGAAAAGCATAACCGCCAGAGGTTTCGCCGACTGGCTTGCCGCTGCACCGCTGGTGAAGGCAGCCACCGTATCATCATCCTCCCCAATCAGAAGGGCTGTGACCTCCGTTACCGCCTGCTGGTATTCCGAGGCATAGGTTGCTCGATCCGGAATGATGGTATTGCTGATCGCCTGCAGCCGATTGAGTACAAAATCCCGTTCGCTGGTGGTACTCTCCGGATCCGGTACGATAGAGATACTGCCGTCCTCCGTCACTCCCAGCTTCATCCCCTGAAAGTTATCCGGATCCTCGCTGCTTGTATAATTCTTGTATACCTCGGAATTGGTCTGAGCCAGATAGGTCAGCATTCTTGCCTTGGTCTCCCCATTATGGACATCCAACAGCTCATCCTTGCCATAGCGATCGAATCCCCAAACAGCCATAGGAAGCATAGCCACCGCATCGTAATCCGCATAATAATTGTGGATATTGTTATACTTCTCATCCCTGGGGTTCAGGTCTGTAGCTGCGGTAAAGGGAGTGCCGAAGGTATAATCATAGATATTCTCAGGAGCTATATCCAGCCCCACATAGGCATTGGAATCATCCACCAGGGCTGCGCCGATCAGATTGGCTACCGCGGCTCCCCTGCTGTATCCCGCTGTCCATACCTTCACCGTCTTGCCTGCAAAGGCCTCTGCATATCGGCTAACATATTCCCGAGCAAAGCGGAAAATGATATCCCGTCCTGTCTGGAAGCCTGCATGCAATCCACTGTTCCCTATATTGAAATTACCGCCCCATTCCGCCTCATATCCGGCGCTTCTGGGCACAAGAGCCAACAGGACAGAGTCTCCCAAGTCCTTATAGGCCGCTATGGCGCCCATAGAATTCTGAGTCATCTTCTGCTGGTAATCCTCATTCACCTCAATATTCTGAAATCCCAGCTGATTCAGCAAATCCTGGATATTCCTGCTCTTCTGGGGATAATCCACATCCTCGCTGCTGATGGAGGAAGATGCCAATATCATAGACATAACCGCCAGATGAATATTCGTTTCGTAGGCTGATTTCTGAAAGAAGCTGTCACTGTATACATAGGAATCCGTCAAATCATGATCATTATCATGAGCGGCAAATGTAAAAGTTCCCTTGATACAGGTAGTCTCTGCTGCCACAGCAGGCAGACAGGAGCCCACCACAAGGCCTGCTGCTACTACCGCCGCACATGCCTTCTTCCCCAGCCTTCTTATAAGGTTCATATGTTCTCTCCTTCTTTTGGGCATACTTTGCCTTTCGTTACAAACATCACCCTCATTATAAACAGATTCCCTTGATTTGAAAAGAGAAAATTCGTCTAAAATTCCCTTCTGTCGAAAAAAATACCTGTCAAACCCTCCATACCGAAAGGCAATCCCCTCCCAGCTCGGATCGGATCCTCTCCAGACATTCCTCCAGGCTTCCGTTGTTGGTAAAACGGGTCGAAATGCCTGCCTGTCTGATCTTCTCCTCAGAGAAATCCTGACAATCCGCCAAAAAGCGGCGGCACATTTCTGCATACCGGGGTTCCCCCTGTTTCTTTTCCCGATCCAGAGCCCGCTGCAGACGAATTCCATCCTCTGTTTCTATATAAATAGGGCAGAGCCTGTCCTCCCCGAAATATTCCTTCATTTTCTGATAAGATTCCAGAGTACCTATCCCTATATAATTCTGATCCTCCAGGTGAAATTGCCCCACATCCGCCGTAAAATAATACCAGGGACCGTAGACCGTATCATATCTGCGTTCCTCAATGATCCGTCCCGCCTTCCGAAGGTCCCACAGCTCCTTCTCCTCCACAAAAAAATACTCCCGCCCATTGCATTCGCCACTGCGAATCGGGCGGGTGGTATAAAGGATCAGGGGAGACAAATCCAGCCTAGGATCCTCCCGCAAGGCCTCATAGATATGATCCTTTCCGGAGGCACTTTTCCCCATGATATAATATATCTTTCCCATAAATAAGCTTCCTTATTCCAAAATCGTTTGAGGTGTCATAAAGGTCTGCACCGGGCTTAGACCTTAAAGCGGTAGCCCACCCCCCAAATGGTCTCAATATATTGAGGCTTGGCTGTGTTGAATTCAATCTTTTCCCGGATCTTCTTAATATGAACCGTAACCGTTGCGATATCTCCGATAGACTCCATATCCCAGATCTCCCGAAAGAGCTCCTCCTTGCGGAAGACGTGATTGGGATTCTGGGCCAGGAAGGTAAGAAGGTCAAATTCCTTGGTGGTAAAATTCTTCTCTTCCCCGTTCACCCAGACCCGGCGAGCTGTCTTGTCGATCTTGATTCCCCGGATCTCTATGATATCATTCTGGGGCATGCCGCTGCTGATCAGGCGGTCGTATCTAGCCAAATGAGCCTTGACCCTGGCCACCATCTCACTGGGGGAAAAAGGCTTGGTCATATAATCGTCTGCCCCCAGTCCCAGCCCCCGAATCTTATCGATGTCGTCCTTCTTGGCCGATACAATGATAATCGGCGTATTCCTCTTATCCCGGATCTCCTTGCAGATCTCGAAGCCATCCACCTCCGGCAGCATCAGATCCAGAATATAGAGGTCGAACTCCTCCTTCAGAGCTCGGGTCAGTCCTGTATCTCCCCGATTTTCGATCTCTACCTCGAAGCCCGACAGCTCCAGATAGTCTCTCTCCAGATCGGCGATAGCCTCTTCGTCCTCAATGATCAGTATCCTGCTCATTTATCCTTCCCTCCCGCTGCTTCCTGATCCTCAGTTGTTACCTCTTGATATTTCCTTAATACAAAATACATGACGGTTCCCACACCCTCCTTGCTGGTAGCCCAGACCTTGCCCCCGTGATCCTCCAGGATCTTCCGGACAATGGACAGGCCGATGCCGCTGCCTCCCCGGGCGGAATTCCTGGAGGCATCGGTCCGATAGAAGCGGTCAAAGATCTTGGGCAGATCCTTCTGGGCGATGCCCTTGCCGTTATCCTCAATCTCCACCTGGATGAAATCTCCCACGTCCCGAAGGCGAATATTAATGACCCGGCGGGGCTTATCCATATATTTCATCGAATTGCTGATAATATTATTGATGACTCGCTTCAATTGCTCTGCATCCGCGATGACAACCTCATCCCCCTCCAGATAATTGAAGTAGATCAGCTCGATATGCTTAGACTCCAGCTCCAGGTTCAGCTCCTCCACACAATCCTCAAAATAGTCGGAGACATGGATCTTGGTAAAGGTATAGGGAATGCGGTTGGTATCGATCTTGGAATAGAAGGTCAGCTCATTGATCAATCGATCCATCTCATTGGCCTTGTTGTAGATGGTTCGGATATAGCGATCCATCTTCTCCGGCGTATCTGCCACCCCATCCATAATCCCTTCCACATAACCCTTTACCGCCGTGATAGGGGTCTTCAGGTCATGGGAAATATTGCTGATAAGCTCCTTGTTGTCGGCATCAAAGCCAATCTTCTCCTCTGCCGACTCCTTCAGCCGCCGCCTCATCTCTTCAAAATCCTCACAGAGGTCATTGACCTCCTCCACCCCATTGCCCTCTACGGTAAAATCAAGATTCCCATCCCGGATATTCTGGGCTGCCTTCTTCAGCTGGGTCAGGGGGGTGATGACTCCCCGGTAGATCCATAGGCTCATGGCCAGACTGGTCATAATCAGAATAATCGTGATGATAATAGCCAGATCCAGAATCCAGCTTCGAATTCCGGGGGAAAACTGATTCATGCGGATAATTAGGAAGATACTCCCCTGACTCCCGTCCTGGAAGGTAAAGTCCACCTGCTTAACCATGGACTGCTCCTCCGTCCGGATATAGGTGGTATTATCGGAACTGGCATAAGCGTCCCCATATTGGGGCAGATCCTCCAATAGTTCCTTGTCACTGACGCTGGTAGAACCATTGTAATAAATCCTGTCACCCTTACGCACTACCAGATAGGCGTGATCCTTGTTTAATTCCTCATTGATCTGATTCAGATAAGCATTATCCTCCAGCTGATCCGGTTCCTGCTCCGCCTGCTGGCGGATCTTCTGAAGCTCCGAGGTCATCATCTTGGAAACCAGAAAGGAATTATCATAGATGGTCTCATAGGTCAGATTCTCAATCCCATATTCCCTGGCAATGCTCTTCAGCTTATAGTGCAAAAAGCCATAAAAAACCACCCCTGTCAAAATGACAGGGATCAAGATAATCGCCAAAAATGCAATGGCGATACGGGTTTTTAACTTCATACAGCTTCTGACCTTGTTCTTCCCCTTATCCTTCACCATCATGCATCAAGCCTTCTCTTTCCTGCAAGCCCAGGCTGCCCGCTTCCCATCCTGGGAGATCCCTTCCTCTTCTGAAGCCCTTCAACTCCAGCAGCCCTTTTGATCTCCGGAAGTTCTCTGCACCTGCGGCAGCCCTATTTCAAGTGTAGTATAACACACACTTTTTTGATTTTCACCTAAAGTAAACAGGTTGATTCTAAAGTTTTTGTAAAATACATTGAAAGCCCCGACAAGCAGCCGGGCTGAGGGCATGCTAGCATGCACCGAAGCACGGATATTTGTCGGGCTTTCCTTCGTGGTGGAGGCGGCGTCCGCCGCCATGGGTGTTTGCTTACAGTATCAAAAGCCTGAACCCCCACCCAGGGACTTCCCGGGGACTTGGGAGTTGGGACATTTTCGCGGGAGTGTCCGAAGAGAAGGAACTCCCTCTTGACGTATGGGGGAAAAGGGTTTAAGGTAGCTAACGAAGATGCTATTAATCTATCGGCTTTTCTCTTATTCAGAGTGGTGGAGGTACATAGGACCTGTGAAGCCACGGCAACCCCGGTGATGGAAGGTGCCAGCCTGAGCGAAATATTCGAACAGAAATATTCGAACAATAAGAGGATTTAATCATGCAATCGCTTGTTGAGTCCGTCTTATGATGGACTTTTTGCATTTCAGGACATCCCTTTCCAGGAGAAGAGAACGAAACAACTGACCAATGAGGAGAAGAAAGAATGGAAAAAAGACTTTTTACTTCTGAATCCGTGACGGAAGGCCATCCGGACAAAATCTGCGACCAGATCTCTGACGCGATTCTGGACGCTTTGGTAGCCCAGGATCCCATGAGCCGCGTGGCCTGCGAGACCTGCACCACCACTGGTGTTGTTATGGTAATGGGAGAGATCACCTCCAATGCCAAGATCGACATCCAGCAGATCGTTCGTGATACTGTAGCCGAGATCGGTTATACCCGCGGCAAGTTCGGCTTCGATGCCGAGACCTGTGCCGTCATCACAGCGATTGACAAGCAATCCACTGATATCGCTATGGGAGTTGACAAGGCTCTGGAAGCCAAGGAGAATACCATGTCCGACGCTGACATCGATGCCATCGGTGCCGGTGACCAGGGAATGATGTTTGGCTATGCCAACAATGAAACAGCAGAATATATGCCTTATCCCATCGCCCTGGCTCATAAGCTGGCACTGCGCCTGACTCAGGTGCGCAAGGACGGCACCCTGCCCTACTTGCGTCCCGATGGCAAGACCCAGGTTACCGTGGAATATAACGAGGAAGGCAAGCCCTTCCGCCTGGATGCAGTGGTTCTGTCCACCCAGCACGGTCCTGAGGTAAGCCAGGAGCAGATTCACGAGGATATCAAAAAATACGTATTTGACCCCGTCCTTCCCAAGGATATGCTGGATGAGGAGACCAAATATTTCATCAATCCCACCGGCCGCTTCGTCATCGGCGGACCTCACGGAGATTCCGGCCTGACCGGCCGTAAGATTATTGTCGATACCTATGGCGGTTATGCCCGTCACGGCGGCGGCGCCTTCTCCGGCAAGGACTGCACCAAGGTAGACCGGTCTGCCGCCTATGCCGCCCGCTATGTGGCCAAGAACCTGGTAGCTGCCGGTCTGGCAGATAAGTGTGAGCTTCAGCTGTCCTACGCCATCGGTGTAGCTCATCCCACCTCCGTACAGGTAGATACCTTCGGCACCGGCAAGCTGTCCGATGACAAGCTGACCCAGATCGTTCGTGACAACTTCGACCTGCGTCCCGCCGGCATCATCAAGATGCTGGACTTGCGCCGTCCCATCTACAAGCAGACCGCAGCCTATGGCCACTTTGGCCGCAATGACCTGGATCTGCCCTGGGAGAAGCTGGACAAGGTAGAAGCCCTGAAGAAATACTTGCAATAATCCTTCCGGGTAGGATAAGAAGGCCTGCTGGCGTGGTTCCTCCATGCCAGCAGGCCTTCCTGCATTGGATCGGCTGCGTCAGCAGCCATGGGATATACTCCCCTGCTTTCTCTGCCTTCCTCCACTGCCTCACCGATCCCACTTATCGCACAGGGCTTGAATCTGGTTGGTGAATTTGGCCAGATCCTTGTTGGCACCCCCTTCATTATGACGGATGACCGTCAACAGGCGCTGACCGGCGGCCAGGAGCTTTTCGAAGACCTCACTGGCTCGTTTTGCCTTCCTCTTCTCCGCATTTCTGGCAACCTTCACCGGATCCGGCGCTTCTATGACAGCGCCAAACTCCAGATCAACCAAGGTTCCGCTATAGGGGGCTTCTGCATCATAAGACAGTTCCCTTCTCAAACGTTCCGCGAAGATCTCCGTCACCTGGTCTTCTCCATGGGTCACAAACACCTTTTGGGGCTTTTCTTGGAAGGCAGCAGCCCAGGCCATTAGGCCCTTGTTATCCGCATGCCCGCTGACTCCGGGCAGGGTCTTGACCTCTGCCTGCACCTGAATAGGCTCGCCAAAGAGCCTTATCTCCTCCGCCCCGTCTATCAAGGCCCGCCCCGGCGTACCCACTGCCTGATATCCTACAAACAGAATCGTGGATTCCGGCCGCCACAGATTATGCTTCAGGTGGTGCTTGATCCGTCCCGCATCACACATACCACTGGCGGAAATGATGACCTTGGGCTCCTCATCAAAATTAATGGCCTTGGACTCATCGCTGGTGATGGATGTCTTAAGTCCGGGAAAACGAATGGGATTGATTCCCTGGGCAATCAGCCTCTTGGCCTCCTCATCAAAGCAGTCCTGATTATGTCTGTCGAAGATACTGGTGGCCTCTATAGCCAGGGGACTGTCGATATAGACCGGAAAGCGGTCATGTCCTTGCACCAGCTTCTCCTCCTTGATCTGACGGATGAAATAGAGCATCTCCTGGGTTCTGCCCACGGCAAAGGAGGGAATTACCACATTGCCGCCTCGATCCAGGGTTTTCTGGATTACCTCTGCCAGAGCCTTCCCATAGTCCGGCACTGCCCCGTGGCTGCGGTCCCCGTAAGTGGATTCCATGATCACATAGTCTGCAGATTCCGGATAGGTGGGGTCATTGATAAGAGGCTGGTTGATATTGCCGATATCACCGGAAAATACCAGCTTTCGCCGAACCTCTCCCTCTGTCAGCCACAGTTCAATGCTGGCCGATCCCAGCAAATGTCCTGCATCTATAAAACGAACCTGAATCCCGGGAGCCAGCATCAGCCGTTGATTGTAGGGCTGGGCCTCCAGCTGCCGAATCAAGCCCATGGCATCCTCCATAGTATAAGCCGGTGGCACCTCCTCCCGTCCGGCTCTGCGATTCTTCCGATTCTTCCACTCTGCTTCAAACATCTGGATATGGGCACTGTCTCGCAGCATGATACTACACAGATCCGCCGTCGCCTCCGTCGCATAGACCGGTCCCCGAAAGCCGTGAGCATAGAGAACCGGCAGGTTGCCGGAATGGTCGATATGGGCATGGGTCAACAGAACAAAATCCAGCTCGGAAGCTGGAATCGGAATCGGTTGATTCACATAATAATCCGGTCCCTGCTCCATACCGCAGTCCACCAGAAACCTCTTGCCTGCTGCCTCCAGATAATAGCAGCTTCCTGTCACCTCATGTGCCGCCCCCAGAAACATAAGCCTCATAATGTCAAAACCTCCCCTGATGTCTCCGGCCTGCGTAAGTAGTATAAGCTCTGAGAGATTACGCAGGCCCGGGCATTTTCTCTTACTTAATTGTGATATTTTTCACCCTCTTCTCCTTCCTCCTTCATTTCTTTTCTATACTACATTAAGAATACGTTTGAGGCAGGAGAAATGTTACACCCTGCAGATATCTTTTGGGTTACAGGGTCGAAAGCCTGAACCCACGACAGGCTCGCAAGGCAAGGCCAGGCATGCCGGTGAGGGAAAGCCTCGGACGACAGCCTTTCACGCCTTGACTTTTTCGGCCTGCCGCCGGATAATAAAGCCAACATATAGATGGTTCCCTATCTCACGCTCTCACCACAGGCATTGATCCACCGGATTCTCGCCTGCACTTAAGGAAAGGATGTTATCCATGAAACATATCGTACTCACCGGCGGCGGTACCGCCGGACACGTTACTCCCAATATTGCCCTGATCCCCGGACTCCGGGATCTGGGATACAAGATCTCCTACATTGGCTCCCACCAAGGCATCGAGAAGAAGCTGATCGAGGATATGGATATTCCCTATTATCCCATCTCCTCCGGCAAGCTTCGCCGCTACTTCAACCCCAAGAACTTCTCCGATCCCTTTCGGGTGATGAAGGGTATCCGGGAGGCCAGGGCTTTGATGAAAGAGCTGAAGCCGGATGTGGTCTTCTCCAAAGGGGGCTTTGTGTCCGTTCCGGTAGTGTTGGCTGCCAAAAGCTGCAAGGTTCCGGTCCTGATCCACGAGTCTGATATGACTCCGGGGCTGGCCAATAAGCTGTGCATCCCCTCCGCTTCCGTCATTTGCTGCAATTTTCCGGAAACCCTGGAGCACCTGCCCAAGAAGAAGGCCCTGGTAACTGGCACCCCCATCCGCCAGGAGCTCATGTCCGGCGACAAGGCCGCTGCCTTGCAATTCTGTGGATTCACCGATGAAAAGCCCATCATCCTGGTCATCGGGGGCAGTCTGGGCTCCGTGGTGGTCAATGATGCAATTCGCCATATCCTGCCGGATCTGCTGGAGGAATTCCAGGTGATCCACCTCTGTGGCAAGGACAAGCTGGATCCCTCCCTGCATCAGCTGCAGGGCTATGCCCAGTTCGAATATATCAAGAAGGAACTGGCCGATCTCTTCGCCGCAGCCTCTTTGGTCATCTCCAGAGCCGGTGCCAATGCCATCTGTGAGATCAGCGCCCTGGCAAAGCCCAATCTGCTGATCCCCCTGTCTGCCAAGGCCAGCCGGGGAGACCAGATCCTCAACGCCCGCTCCTTCGAAAAGCAGGGCTACAGCATGGTCTTGGAGGAAGAAGCTCTGACCGATGAATCTCTCCTAGCTGCCATCCACTGCCTCTATGAGAACCGGGAAACCTACCGTTGTGCCATGCAAAACAGTCAGCATACCGATGCGGTAGGCACCATCCTGGCCCTCATTCAGGAGTATCAAAAGCCGGATGAGGAATCCCTGTGAGATCCGCTTTTCGAAAAGTCTATAGGATTTCTCGAAATTTGCTGCTGAAATTTTGGCGAAGCCAGCTCTTAGCGCGGCAGTGCTTGACTCTCAGATTCCCATCTGAGATCCGCAGCTGCTGCGCTGTTTCTCTGACAGAGAATCCTCCTACATCCAGATATAGGATGATGCGATACCACTCCGGATTCTTCTCCTGCAATTCCCGGAAGATCCTGTGTCCGAATTCCCTTAGCTCCATCTGCCGATCCAAGCCCTGGTCTGTAAGCTCCCACCCTATATCCTTCCGCTCAAGGGTACTAGATAAAATGCTCCGAGAGCTTTCTGCCTGATGCATCTTGCCGATCGTTTCTTCCTGATCCGCCTGACGCTTTCTCCTCCTTTGATAGTCAATGGCAGTATTCTCTGCCACAACCTCCAGCCAGGCTTTTAGGCCATCCTCCCTTATATTTTCGATTCGCTGGTGCAGCTTTAGAAAGACCTCATGACAAATATCTTGAGCCAGATGATAATCATGAATGATGCTATTTGCCACACAATGAACCAAATCCACATATTTTCGATAGATGTTCTCAAACTCTGCTCTGTCCATACATCCCCCCCCGCTGGTATCAGGACAGCTGCTGAGCTACTTTGTTCAGAATCTCCTGCTTCACCTCCTCTGTCAATTCTCCCGGCTTCCAGGTCACCCCCGCCTGATCTCCCTGATATCTGGGAATCAGGTGCATATGGAAGTGGAAAACAGTCTGACCGGCAGCCTCCCCATTATTCTGCACAATATTAAATCCGTCACAAGGAAGAGCCTGGGTCATAGCAGTTGCCATCTTCTTAGCCAAAATCATGGCCTTGGCCGCCAAATCTTCCGGAATCTCATAGACATTGGCATAATGCTGCTTAGGCAGGATCAGAGCGTGTCCCTTGGTAGCCGGTCCCAGATCCAGAATCACCCGAAAATCCTCATCCTCATACAAGGTCGCCGATGGAATCCCCCCATTTGCTATGTTACAAAAGATACAATCCATTCTTGTACACCTCTCTTTCTCTCTTTCTTCACTGCGGTAGCGGCATCAGCCGCCATAGGTATTTGAGCCATAGGGAGTCCCTCTTCCCAGCCGTATCAAGAAGGTCAGACCTGCCCCTGCCAGAAATCCTCCCAAATGCGCCATTGCGTCCACTCCCGAGGACTGAAATCCCACCACCAGTGATAAAACTGCCATCAGCAGAACCCTGGGCAGGCTGAGATCCTCCAGTCGTCCCCTGTGCAGCAGGAGCAAAACTACAAGGCTGCCCAAAAGGGCAAAGATCGCGCCGGAAGCCCCGGCTGACACAACCTCCCGTCCCTGCCGAAGCTCGGTCCAATAGGAGAAAAGACTGGCCAGAAAGCCCCCCAGAAAATATAGGATCAAATACCTCACTTTTCCCAGGAAGCGCTCCATATAGTCCCCCAGAAAAAAGAGGAGGAGCATGTTGTTCAACAAATGCTGCAGTCCAAAATGCAAAAACATGCAGGTGAAGAGACGATAATACTCCCCTCCCTGGATCAGAGGCGTATAAGCAGCTCCCCATCGGATCATATGCTCCGTGTTCTCCGAACCGCCGGTAAGCTCCAACAAAAGGAAAAGAATAAGGTTAGCTGCCACCAGCAGGTAATTCACGATGCTCTTCTGAGGGCGTTTCCTCATCCTGTCGATGATGTCTTCATTGGGATTATAGTGCATGCTGTCTCCTCCTCAGCCTGGCTGCCGTACGAGGCTTTCTCCCTCCGGCACAGAAAGCCAGCTGCTCCGCACTTACGTGCTCCCGCAGCTGCC
>CAVJHW010000003.1:15158-45933 GCA_963649395.1 Coriobacteriaceae bacterium
CCGATATCCATGCTTCGGTGCATGCAAGCATGCCCCTCAGCCTGGCTGCCGTACGGGGCTCCTCCCTCCGGCACAGAAAGCCAGCTGCTCCGCACTTACGTGCTCCCGCAGCTGCCGCCGTTATTCGCATTCCCGCCCTGTCGGGCTCCATGCTCATACCGGCTTGCCCGTCCGATATCCATGCTTCGGTGCATGCAAGCATGCCCCTCAGCCTGGCTGCCGTACGGGGCTTTCTTTATTATACTACCACTGGAAGGTGTACGTCAAATCGGCGAAGCGGATTTGGTCGCCGGGGTGGAGGGGGGATTGTTGGCCGGCTTCCAGGGGGAGATGGTTGAGGTAGGTGCCGTTTTTGGAATTGATATCCTGGAGGCAGTAGGTTTCCCCATTCCAGGTTAAGCGAGCATGGATCCGGCTGACGGCGGGGGAGTGGAGCTGGATGTCTACATAGGATCTTTGCTTGCCCAGGAGGTAAATATTCTTTTCCAGAGAGATGATTTCCCGAGCAGCGGGGGAGATGGCGGGGGAATCGGTGGTGGGGATCAAACGTGCTTTTTCTTTCAGCTTTCCTGTCTCCTGGTTCGAGGTGGCCAGGCAAACGGTTTCCTCTTCCCTATATGGGTCTGTGATCCTTCCTTCCTCCGGGAATTCCCTGGGGACTTCTTGTGCAGCTTCCTCTTCCGGATGGATAGGAAGATAGCGAGCCATTTCTTCTTCCCCTTCCCTCGCCT
Organism: Coriobacteriaceae bacterium; assembly: GCA_963649395.1. Classification (GTDB taxonomy): domain Bacteria; phylum Bacillota; class Clostridia; order Lachnospirales; family Lachnospiraceae; genus Scatomonas. The sequence continues at coordinate 15,890 of CAVJHW010000003.1, forward strand.
CTCGGCGAGTCTTGCGCAGAAGGCGCAGAACCAGCAGGAGGCCAGCTGCGGCTGCCGCTGCAAAGCATGGGATACGAAGGCTGCCCTGCAGATAGATTCCTGCAGGAATTCCTGCAAGCCCTGCCATAATTCCTGCATAAAATAGAATCTCTCCCGGCTTCCATGCCCTCTTTTCCTCCGGGGCTTCCGGCTCAAAGAAGGAATTCAGGATTTCTTCTCGCTCTGCATCCACCTTCCCGTCCCCTCCCGGCGGCGGGTCATCCGGCGGATCCGCTTGGGGGGAAAGACCGGCGCGATGGACTAACTCTGCCAAAAGCTCGGCTGTTACCGCCTCCTCTGTACATTTTTGATAAAAGAGATAACCCAGCATCACTGCCTCTCTGTCTGTATGATCCAGCTTGGGGAGAAGATATTCACTTAGCTCCCGCAGCTGCTGCTGAAAGGAATCCTCCTGGCCGGGATAGTAACAAAACCACAGCTGACGGTCTGACAGATCCAGATAGATCAGCTCCGGCTTCAATAGAAGACCATTCAGATCCAACAGATAATTTCTTATATTTTCCAGTGCCTCCAATAACTGGGTAAGAATCATTTCCAGTATTTCCCGGTCAACCTGCCGATGATCCAGCAAAAGCTGCAGCGGCTGTCGGGAGGTAATCTCATAATAAAACAGGGTGTTCTGATCCATCTGCTGCACCTTACAGGGCAGAAATCTCCCGATATCATTGCCCAGCAGCATCCGCACTTGATAGGAGGCCGGATCCGGTGTCTGTCCCCCGGAGAGGATCACGTAATTGTGATAAATATCCCTTCTATATTCAATTTTCATAAGATTTTACCTCCCTTGCTCCCCTATAGACTGCCTCTGTCCCTCAGCCTCCGGACCCCTCCGTCAGCCCTTGCAAAGCCCAAAGTCTGCGCAGATAGTTCACCGGCCGGACCTTATCAGCCTGGGCTTTCACGGATAATTTCCAAATATTATAATCCGCCTCATAGATCACTTGACTGCCGGAGGAGGTACAGCTGACCAAGATGCTGGGGCTGTTACCGGGCATAACCTGCTCTTCCACCCGTTTTCCGGCCTTTTCTTCCATAATCTCCTCTGCCTTTTCTCCCGATGGGATTCTCCCATTCCCCTGCAATACCGCTTCATAAGCTCCGGCAGTATACCAGACCCGGTTATGGACATAAAAAGTGCACAGGAGCAGCAAAGCCGTCAGCAAAAGGGCAATGGGCAGAAGAATTGCTGCCTCCGGCATATAGCTTCCTTTCTTCCAGTTTCTTTCTTCTGCATTCATCTCTTTCTCTTCTCCCGAACGGATTTTTGGTTACAGTGTCAAAAGCCTGCGTCCACGACATGCTCGCGACGCAAGGCTAGTCCCTTTAGGGGCTAGAGCTCTCGCAGAATAAAAGCCACCAATAAAAAGGGGACAAAGGGAATCTCCTTCTTTCTCCTGTGGGTCAGCAAAAGGAGGGCTGAGGCTCCAAAGGCCAGCAGAAGAGCCTCCAGCAAAATCTCCAGGATGGAAAAAAAGCCCAGCCAGATCCCTCCTGTCCAGGCTACCAAACCATCTCCCAGTCCGATCTTGCCCCCGGTCGCCTTACTCAGACAGAGCAAAAAGAGCCCGGGAAGCATGCAGAAGAAGAGACTCCATACCGAACTTGCATTTTCCAAAAGCTGCCACAGGGCTCCCGCCAGGCCTGCAAGAAGGGTAAACCAGGGAAGGATCTCCTTTTTTCGTAAGTCTGTGACACTATTGACTGTCAAAAGCATCCCTACGACCCCTTCCGCCAGGCTCATGATGCGGCCTCCAAGGCACTGCAGCGACTGCAGCAATGCAAGCCCTCCAGTTCTGACTCCTCCTTTAGAACCACGCTCCGTTTCAGTCCGCTGCACTCCAGGGAATTATGGTAACGGTCTCCCTGTTCCGTAATATACAGAAGGCTATTTTTCCCCCTCTTCCCGACACACTTCTCACAGGCCGTATAAGACTTCCCCCAGGCATTTCTTCTGCTGCCTACCAGGCTGGCGGATACCTGCTGAATGCTCAGGGACAGGTAAGTGCACCGAGAGGTAGTATGATAGACACTTTCCCATTCTGTCACATAAACCATGCGGCGGTGAGAGGATCCGGTGGCCGCGATCTCCTCTCCTGTCCTTCCCCTCCAGGGACGTACCCTTGCCTTGGCATGAATCTTGATACCCGGAAAGGGAAAGGGCAGCCACAGGGGATGATAGGTTTCCGTGGAATTTTTCTCTATCATGGATTCCGAAGATAGGTCGGAACTGACGGCAGTGGCAGTGGCCGCATACATTCCCAGCTTTTCCGCCTGCTCCTGCACCTCCACCATATTTTCCACATAGATCCCGTAGACATCCATGAGGCCGATGAGAGTGATAAACATCAGAAAAAAGAGGGGGATGACCCATGCGGCCTCCGGCGTCAGACTCCCCTTTGGGCCTTTGAAGGTGCAAAAGGCTGCCCTTTTATCTGACGAATGCATGCTTCTCTCGGGAAAAAGAAGACCTGTTCTGTTCTGCGCAATATCCGGAAGAAAATATTTTACACTCCTGTTATTTTGAATCTTTGTTTTCCTTGTCAGATAAAAGGACACCCTTATGCACCTCCTACAAGATTATGAAATCTCAGAACTGAAAGGATCAATCCATGTCATAGCCATAGCTTCTGTGAATGGAGAAGCTGGTCTTTCCTATCTCAGCCGTCAGGCAAAGTTCCGCTGCGTCTACACAGGAATCCAGGCAAAACCAGGACTGCCCCTCCCGGATTCTCATATCATATTCCACCAATTCCATGGCAGACTGAGCCAATGCCGCTTCCCCCTTGGCAAAGAGCAAAATCCGCAGATACCATTGATAATCCAGACCATTGCTGGTATGACGTTCCGAATCCATCACCTCTGTTACCTGGGCCAGGCTGTTCAGGGACAGCTGCCAGGAAGCATCATCCTTCCACAGGGGAATCTTGCCGCCCTCCAGCAATTCCCGCAGATCCAGCAGGCTTTCTCCGAAGGCCCAACAGCCCTTCAGAATCAGAGAAATCAGCTGCGCAGCCTCCGGGATCAGCAGGAGACTGCTGATGGTCAAGGCCATGGCGTCTGCCTCCGCAGACTTAGTGGGGCTGGTATAGAGATAGGCAAAATTCAATGCCTCCCGCATAATAAGCAGCTGGTTCAGCACACTCTTCAGATTCTCCACATCACTGCTTTTCCCGCCCAGGGCATATTCCACCTGATAACGAAGACCCTCTGTCTCTTCCTGGCTGGTATAGCAGGGAAATAATTCCACCAGGTATTCCAGAAGGAGCAATTTACTCTGGGTTCCGCTGTCGGCCTCCGGCAATAATCCCATGCCCTGCTGCAGCTGCCTCTCCTGAAGTCTTTTTTCTCCACTGTTCATGGCAGCTGTGGACAGATTGGCAGGATCCGGGATGACCAGGCTGAGAATTCCCAGGGTTCGCAATTGTTGGATGACCCCGATGGGATTGACAAAATTCGATGGCACCTCCGCCGGTGTCTGATCTTCTTCTCCAGACCCCTCTTCTGCCTCCTTGGCAGCCGCTGCTATCTCCTTTTGCTGCTCATATTCCTCCTGCAGCTCCTCCAGATCCTGGGATTCGTATTGGGTCACCTGACTCTGTGCCCTTTCCGTTCTCTCCTGCAGCTGCTGGCCTAACCATTGAAGCCCCGAGAGACCCAACCGTTTTTCCATGATCTGACAAACCTGTCGGCGAAAGGCCGCTCCTTGATTGTCTGTTGCTAGCACATAACCTGTCATGGTTTTTTCCTGCAGGCTGATACCCAGAAGTCCCTCCGGATCCACAACCTCCTTCGCAATCTCATACACCTCCCGGCACATTTCCTCCGGCTTCAAGGTCTTGCTTCCATAGCCTCCTTCCAGAAAAAGCAGGCCAAAGCTGTCATAAAGCTCTCGATCATATCCGGCGAACAGGGAATATAACCCCTGCTCCATACCACAAGCCAAAGCCGTCCTTCCCGCTGCCAGGCGGGCCGAATGAAGACCGGTCAGCACCAGGGACAAAACCACCGACAGGACCAGGCAAAGGTATAGGGTAATGCTTCCCTGTCTCATATCTGCCCTCCTCCCTTGGGCCGCAGCCTTTGTGACAGCTGCGGCCCCTGTAACAGTGTCACATCTCTGCCGCATCAAATGCTATTGCTTTGATTCGTGATTTTAGACAGGATGTTCTTCACAAGGCTGGTAATCTGCTTTTTGAACAATACCGCCAGCGTGACGCCGATCAGGACCAAAAGCACGATTTCCACCACCGCTACCGCATCCTCTTCCATCAAAAAGGCTTTGATTTCCGTCATCCTCCTCACCTCCTTTCAAAGATTTCTCCCAGCGGGAGTTCCCGGCACGAAAGCAAGCCCATAAGCCTATTTCCTCACGGGGAGCCTTCCCAAAGAAGTTTTTCTTATAGGGAGCCTCCCAGGGACAAGAGCGCTGGTGCCATGACCAGAATCAGCACTACCACCAGCATCATGCTCATGGGAACCATTAATTTGACCGCTGCCTTCTCTCCCGCAGCTCTGGCATTTCTCTTTCTGGCGGCAAAGGCAGCCTGGGCCTCCTGCCCCAGAAGTTCCGCCAGCCCCTTGCCCCCTTTATTCAGATTCTGAATCAGGAGAACAGAAAGATTCTTGTAGGAGGCCAGGCCGACTCGGCTGCCAAAACGCTCATAGGCCTCCTGCTCTGCTATCCCCCGCTCCATGTCATACCAAGTACGGGCGGTTTCCTCATAAATCCACCTTTTTTTGGGTCTTTTTCTTCTCTGCTGATCTGCCCTGTATGCCAAGGTCAATCGCTCAAAGATTTTCCGCATGGTCAGACCGGCACTTAGGAACATCTGCATCTTGCCCACCAGCTCCGGATATTCCCTCTGCATCTCCTCCTGCCTTCTTTGCTTCTCCTGCTCCTTCCGGCGATCCCCGGCCATCACATATAATCCCCCCAGGAAGACAGAAGCCAAAGAAAGCAAAAGTCCGGTCCGCTCCGGCTTGCGGCTCCATTGAACCCTCTGGCCCTTCATCTCCTCCGGCAGCCGATAGCTGTCGCCGCCCTTCTCCTGGTTCAGCTCTTGCAAAGCCTTCGCCAGTTGTTTTTCCAGACTTTGGGAGGCGGCCGTTGGATAAACCATAATCTTTCGCTGGTAGTCCAAAGTCTGATCCTGTAAGGTCAGGAGAGCCTCCAATAAAACCTCTGTTCCGGAATCCTCTGCCGCCTCTCCCACGATACCCTCCCAGTCCAGTACCTCCGGCCGATCGCTGTTCCATTCCACCGTAATGGGAGAATCCGCAAAGGAGGTGGGCAGATACAGATTCTGGTCTACATGAGTCAGGGATCTGTTTTCCCCCAGAATCATCTCATCCAGTTCCTCCCTCTTGGCCTCCAGAAGCTTCTTGGCCGTCTCCCTGTCATATTGGCATTCCGGTACCTCTACGACAATATCCACACTTTGTCCTGCCTCTGTCTTTGCCTCCAGCTCCACCTCCCGACTGCCCTCCCCATAGGCCTGTTTCTGCAGCCGGGTAAGCTGCCGACCGGATGCCCCCGCTTCCTCCCCTATGGTCAGGATCAGTCCCAGAAGGCCTCCGGCAAGAACCAGGCAAAAAACCCTTTTTTCCACCTTTTTCCTTCGAAACAAGAGGATGGAGGCCGCCAGAAAGACCGCCGGTATCACCACCACCATATCCTACACCTCGATTCTTACCATCCTTCGTCCCAGGACGAAGGCACCTATATAAATAGCCAGACAAATCGTCATAAGAAGAATTCCCAGGGCATTCCCATACAGCTTCTCCATAAAGCCGGAAAAGGTAAAGCGCAGATATAGGATAATACCCGCCGGCATCAGACTCATAAAATTCTGTTCATACCTCTTAGAAGCGATAACGGTGTCAATTTCCTGCCTGGTGTCAATTTTTTCACAGAGAGTTTTCCAGGTATCCTGCAAAACTGCAGAAAGATTGCCCCCGGTCCGTTTGGCCACCTGCAGCATTTCACCGAAATTCTGAATGTCCTCAATGCCGCTCCTGCGTCCCAGATCCAGAAAGAGACTCTCCACAGGAATCTGCAGCCCCATCTGCCGAATCATCTCTGTCAGCTCCTGAACCAGAATATCCTCCTTCCCATATAGCTTTTCCAGATCCTTTCTGGCACTTCGAAGGGCATTCTCCACGGAATAACCCGCCCGCAGGCCAATCTGCAGGGAGGAAAGAAAGTCCTTGAAATGATAATGGAGCTGGCGCTTTTGTTCCTCCAAAAACGTCTTCCTCCTCTCTCTCACAAAAAAGAAGGTAATCACCGCCGCCAGGGGCCCGCCCCAAAGGGAGTGATAACAAAGCCATACCACGAAGCATCCCACTGCCGCCCCCTCCGACAGGTAGAGGATCCACTGACCGGGGGTGAAGGAGTAGACATCATACCGGAGATTGCTTCCATTTCCTTGTGCTGTCTTTTGAGGAGCTATCCTTTGAGGGGCAGCCTTTTGAGGCGCTGCTTTTTGATGGGCTGCCTTTTGAGGATCAGCCTTTTGAGGGTCTTTCTCTCCCCGGGCGAACATGGACCTTTTACCCTTCCTGTCCTTCCTTTTTTCCATTCCTTCCATAGTATCTCTCCAGCTTCTCCCTCCTTCGAAGAGGCTCCCGACAGACGAATCTGCCTCCTTCATCCCGCCCGTACAGGGTATGGATCTCCACCTCATCCCCCTGCATACCGGTGATCTCCCCGATCTCCTCCACCATCCTTTTTCCGTTCTTGTCCCGCGTCAAATGTACCAGGATCTCCACGCCGGAGGCAATCTGACGGCGAATAACAGGAACCGGAAGATCGATCCCCATCCGAACCATCATTTCCAGCCGACCGATCATATCTCTCACGCTGTTGGCATGGGCACTGCCCAGGCTGCCGCTGTGTCCCGTATTCAGACAGGCCAGAAAATCCTCTGCCTCCGCGGACCGAACTTCCCCGATAATGATGCGGGAGGGTCGCATCCGCAGGGCTGTCTTGATCAGATCCCGGATGGTAATCTCATGACTTTCCTCCAGATTGGCTGCCTTAGCCTCCAGACGCACCAGGTTCTCAATCCCCTGAATCTGCAACTCCGCATTATCCTCTATGGTAACCACCCGCTCCTGGGAGGGAATATAATTGGACAGAGCATTCAAGAAGGTTGTTTTGCCGGTGGAGGTTCCCCCTCCCACCAAAATCGTATAAGAAGCCTCTACCAGTTCCTTCAGGAACTCTGCTGCCTGGGAGGGAAGACTTCCCAGCCCCACCAGCTTGTCCATGGTAATGGCCTCCTTGGGAAACTTGCGAATGGTCAGCACTGGCCCGTCCAGAGCCACCGGCGGCATCACAATATTGACCCGAGATCCGTCTTCCAGGCGGGCATCCGCGATAGGGCGCTGCTCATTCACCACCCGGTTGCATTTACCGGCAATCTGCTGGATCACGTCCTGGAGGCGATCCTCAGACCGAAAGGACTTTCCCCATTTCGTCAGGCAGCCCTCCCTCTCTATGAAAATATCCCGATAGCCATTGACCATGATCTCTGTGATACTGTCGTCCTCCACCAGCTCCTGGAGAATATCCAGCTTTCGCACGGAATAGAAGAGCATTTTGCGCAATTCTTCCTTCTCCCGCAGGGTCAGGAGGAACTCCCTCCCCATGGCCGGAACCAAATCGTCTATTTCCTCCAAAATTTCCTCATCCTTCAGCTCCCCCCGTCCCTCTAACCGAAGGAGAAGAGCCTCCCGGATACTGTCAAAGAATACTCTCATGCCGGTCCTTCCCCCTTGCTGCAAGCTGTTTGGCGCCACCTCCTAGGAACGCAGAGGGTTCACTGTGGCTCCTTTCTCAGCAGCTGACGTACATAATCCCCCAGCTCGCTCCAGACCAAATCCTCCATGTAACCCTTTCCGCTTCGACTGGTGCTGTGATAGGGGAGCTTAATCTTCTGGATCTTATCCAGGATTGTCTGATAATCCCAGATATGCAGCAGATTCTCGAACTGAGCCAGCTTGGCCACAGACACGGCATCCCCCCGCACCGGCAGATAGATTCGATGACAAATATCCAAGATCTGACAGATATCCTGAACCCCATCCCCCAGATCCAGGATCAATACCTCATAGGTGCTATTTCCTATGATTTCCCGAAAGAGACCAATCCATTCAGCAGCTGGGGTGGATTGAATATCCAGAGGAGACAGAGCCGGAGGCACATAATCCAGATTCTGCAGGGATTGCACCATACCCCCCAGCCGGTGGATCAGATTGGCATTTTCCCGGCGAACATAGTAGAGAAGATCTCCTAAATTCCTCTCATAGGTCTCTCCCAGCAGCTGCTCAAAGCCGGAATAAGACTCCAGATTCAGATAGAGGGTTGCCTGCTCCCGGGCCAGGATCTGACCCAGGGTCAGGGCAAAGGAGGTCTTCTGGGTCCGGCCCACGGGGCTGTAGATCCCGATGATGCGGGCATTCTTCTTGGAAATGGGAAGATAGTCGGCCAGAGACTCTTCTGCGCCATAGCAATCCATCACCTCTCGAACCACCTGGTCCGAGGACTGGTACTTATAGATGCTGGGATATTGATCCAGCTCCGGGTGGTGAACCCCCTCCGTCAAGATCAAGAGTTTGCCCACCTGCAGACGGCGAACCTCCTCACACATAGCCTTGTCCGAGATCAGCAGAATCTCTAGGGGCTGCTCCCTCGCATATTGGCAAAGAGTCTCCGCCGAGGTAAAGGCCTGAACCTCAAAGGGCAGATTACGCCTCTGGTTCAGATATTCCATGAAATGGTAAGCATATTCCACCTCCAGGTCGCAGACAGCAAATATATTCCTCTTTTTCTGCTTCAATAAAAACCTCCCATCCACAGCAGGACCCCCATCAGAACTGGGACGGAAAAATGCAAATGCTCCGCCTCCTCCCGACGACTTCGGTAGGGCTCTCTGATGCCTGTAGTTACATATTTTCTGATATAATCGGTAAAATAAAGCAGACGCGACAGCCAGCTGCCGCAGATTGACAAGATAGCGACGGAGAACATAGCTCCGAAGAGTAAAGACCAGAACATACAGGGTAGGATGGCCTCCCGGCCCATGATTCCCCCCAACACAGATAAAAGCTTGATATCCCCCGCCCCCAGCATACGGAAGCGAAAGAAGATCCAAAGGATCAAAAGGGGTAGGCTAAAACCCGCCACGTAGGCCAGGACTCCTCGCCCCCCAGGATAAAAAAAATGATAACAAAAGCCTAAGATTCCGGCCACAAGAATCCAGCCGTTGGAAATGCGCTGAGATTGGAGATCCATCCCCACAGCTCCCACCGCCACCCAAAGAGCCAGGCAGCCAGGCAGAGACACAGACATACGGCCCCTCCTTCCATATTTCCATGATAAACCCCCATGCTGGGCATTGTCCTGCACCACCACGTATGAAAGCCCCATGCTGGGCATTGTCCTGCACCACTACGCATGAAAGCCAGCTGCTCCGCACCACTACGTACAAGGGAAAATAAAAGAAATCAATCCCAGAAGAGTACAAAAAGACGGTTTTCAAAAGAATTATAATTTGTTTGCTTCAGAAGTGTAATGGAATATAGTGTCATTATAGCACCCATTTATGATTTGTCCATAGAAATCTCAAAGAAAGTGGATTTTTGTTACATCCCTACAAAAAAATACGATGGTATTTGTGCACTTTGGAAGCCCCGTACACTGGGGGCTATCTGCGGACGGGAGGAGACGGGGGCAGGGGCCCAATCCGGCCTCCCCCCGGACACCTCCGGACACTTCCCGGACATTTCCGGGCGAAGGATGCAGGCTCCCTGGCAGGATTGATTCCAACTCCGCCTTATGTTAGGATAGGCCTAGCACATCGTTTTCAAAATAAACCCCCTGCTGGGCATTGTCCCGCACCACCACGTATGAAAGGAGCAGGTTCCATCCCATGTCCACATCCCATATGACACCCTCTCTGTCCGGCGCCCATTTGAAGTACCTGGCCTGCGCGGCCATGCTGGCAGACCACCTGTGCAAGGCCCTCCCCCTGCCCCAGGTCCTTGGCTTCTTCCTCAGCGGAATCCTGGGACGGATTGCCTTCCCTCTCTTCTGTTTCCTGCTGGCAGAGGGCTTTTTCCATACCCACAGTCGGGGAAAATATATCCGCAACCTCCTGGTCCTGGCTCTGGTCTCAGAGCTTCCCTTCGACCTGGCTCTGCATCAAACCCTGGCGAAAGCCCCTTGTCTGATAGAATTCTCCCAGCAAAATACCTGCTTTACCCTCCTGCTGGGTCTCCTTCTTTTCTGGTGTCTGGACCGGATCCGACAGCTGGCAATCTCTCTGCTCTTATCGCGGATCCTGCAAGGCGCTGCCCTTCTGCTGACCTGCGCCGCCGCCTGGATGCTTCATACGGATTATGGTCCCTGGGGCATCCTCTGCCTGGCCGCCTGCTACTTGCTGGGAAAAGTCCCTGTTTCAGCCGCCTTCTGGGGCTGTCTGCTGCTGAATCTGGATTGCCTGGCAATATCAGGAGGACAGCTGACTCTGGCCATCGGGAATCTGTTCGATTGCCCGGGGGCCTTCCTGGCCCTTATCCCCCTGTATTTCTATAACGGAAGCCGGGGAAAGCAGGTCAAATACGGCTTCTACCTCTTCTATCCCGGTCACCTGCTCCTCCTCTTCCTCCTCCGCCTGCTCCTGAACAGTTGAGTTCCACCAAGGCTCAAGCGGCCCGAAAGCGGAGCGTCACAAACTCACGCCTGAGCCGTTGAGCTCCGTATCTGCTGGCCCCGGCGTCCTGCCCTGCTTAGAAGCAGGATGCCGCTGCCCCCCTATCAGAAGCAGAATACCGCTGTCCCCCCCTATCAGAAGCGGAATACCGCTGCCCCGTATCCGGGCAGATCGTAGCCGATGGAGAAGGGCTGACCATCGCACTCTCCCTTGGTGGCCCGATAGACCGGCCGGGCCTCATGGTCTCCCCCGTATTTGGGACAATGGCTGTCCAGAACCAGGGTATATTGCTTCTTCTTGGGCACCCCCACCCGATAATCCGGCCGGGCTACCGGGGTGAAATTGCATACAAAGAGGAGATTATTTCTTCCTGTAGGAGACCAGCGAATGAAGCTGAAGATGCTCCTGTCGCTGTCATCGGCATTGATCCACTGGAAGCCCTCATATCCTGCATCATTTCCATACAAAGCCGGATACTTCCGATACAGGGCCAGCAAATCCCGCACATAAGCCTGCAGGTGCTCATTGTCCTTCTCCTGCAGAAGGAACCAATCCAGCTCCCGCTCCTCGCTCCATTCCCGGAATTGCCCTATATCCTGCCCCATGAACAGGAGCTTCTTCCCCGGATGTCCCATCATATAGGTATATCCGACTCTCAGATTTTGGAACTTCTCTGTTCCCTCTCCCGGCATCTTGTTGATCATAGAGCATTTCAGATGGACCACCTCATCGTGGGACAGCACCAGAACATAATTCTCGCTGAAGGCATAGGTCAGGGAAAAGGTCATCTTGTTATGGTTGAACTTACGGAAATAGGGATCCAGCTTCATATATTCCAGGAAATCATGCATCCAGCCCATATTCCATTTCAGGGTGAAGCCCAGACCGCCGTCATGGACATCGCCCGTCACCTTAGGCCAGGCCGTAGACTCCTCGGCAATCATCATCACACCCTTATTCCGTCCCGTTACCAGGGAATTCAGGTGTTTAAAGAATTCTACCGCCTCCAGGTTCTCTTTTCCCCCATATGGATTGGGGAGCCACTGGCCATCCTGCCGACCATAATCCAGATAGAGCATGGAAGCCACCGCATCCACCCGCAGACCGTCTACATGGAACTCCTCCACCCAATACAGGGCGTTGGCCAGAAGAAAGTTCTTCACCTGGGGCCGTCCGTAATTGAAGATCTTGGTCCCCCAATCCGGATGCTCTCCCCTCCGGGGATCGGCATGCTCATAGACCGCATCCCCGTCAAATTCCGCCAGGCCGTGGGCATCCTTGGGGAAATGAGCAGGCACCCAGTCCAAAATAACCCCGATCTTATTCTTATGGAGATAATCTACCAGATATTTGAAATCCAGGGGGGTTCCATAGCGGGAGGTGGGGGCATAATAGCCGGTCACCTGATAGCCCCAGGACCCGTCGAAGGGATATTCGGCGATTCCCATGAGTTCCACATGGGTATATCCCATATCCTTCACATATTCCGTCAAGGCCCTGGCCAGCTGCCTGTAGTTGTAGAAGCCCTCCGGATTCTCCTCCGTGGCAGGATTCTTCTTCCAGGAGCCTGGGTGTACCTCGTAGATTGCCATGGGTGAGGTCTTGGGAGAAAAGGACTGGCGCTTCTCCATCCAGGCCCCATCCCCCCATTTATAACCGTCTATGCAGGCAATGCGGGAGGCGGTCCCGGGTCTTTTCTCGGCATAAAAAGCATAAGGATCTGCCTTATAGAGGCCTCTCCCGTCCCGGGCATGGATATAATATTTGTAAAGGTCTCCCTCTTTCGCCTCCGGCACAAAGCACTCATAGATTCCCATGTCTGCGATCTTGTCCATAGGATTCTTGTCCGGATTCCAATCATTGAATTCCCCTACTACGGATACCGCCTGGGCATTGGGGGCCCATACCGCAAACCAGACCCCCTCTACGCCCTCTCTTTCTCCCGGATGAGCTCCCATCTTCCGGTAAATCTCATAATGGGTGGACTGTCCGAATAAATATTGATCCAATTCGCCGAAATATTCCTGCTCTTTTTCCATCATATTCCATTCTCTCTTTCTGCCGTCTATCGAAAGGATCCCTCCGGCTCCTTCGCCGAAAGGATTGCCCCCAGTCCCTTCCGCCGATGCCTTGTCAGCCTTGTCGGCCTGATCCTCCTGCAGCCCCTTGTGCAGCCTGCCTTCCACCCCTACTTATACCAAGAAGAGCCTCCTGGCATTCTCCTCTGTTACTTCCATCACCTTCTCCGCATCCATTCCCTTCAATCGGGCAATCTCCTGAACCACATAGGGAAGATTCAAAGAAGAATTTCTCTTGCCCCGGTTGGGCTCCGGTGCCAGATAGGGACTGTCCGTCTCCAGCAATATTTGGGAAATAGGAGCATACTCCACCACTTCCCTTAGTTTGCGGGCATTTCGGAAGGTTACCACCCCGCCGATCCCCAGATAAACCCCCATATCCAGGTATTCCCGCGCTATTTCCTTGCTATAGGAAAAGCAATGCATCACACCGCCAATATCGGCCAATCTGCCCCTTTTGGCTGTCTCCAGAGTATCGGCCGCCGCCTCCCGGCTGTGAATGATCACCGGCAGCTTCTCCTCCCGGGCCAGCTCCAATTGGCGTTCAAACCAATGGATCTGCACCTCTTTACTCTCTTTCTTCCAATAGTAATCCAGGCCGATCTCCCCTACTGCCACTGTCTTCTCCCTATGGCAGAGTCCCCGCAGCCTGTCCATTACCTCTTCCCTCATACTTCCGGCATCATCCGGATGGATGCCCACCGCCCCATAGACAAAGTCATATTGATCCATCAGTTTGGGAGTTGTCTCCAGGCTGTCCAGATCCGCACAGACATTGATCACAGCGCCGATCCCCTGGCCGGGCAGAGAGGTCAGAAGTGCCTCCCGGTCCCTATCAAATGCCCCATCATCATAATGGGCATGGGTCTCAAATATCATGCTTTCTCTCCCTTTCCAATGCTCCGGGAGCTTTCTGCATCGACTGACAAATCCCTTCCCGGACAAAGTGAATTTGGATGTATCGACCGATCAGCAGATCTCTGCTCCGGAGGGCATATCCCGTTCCGGAGTCAGCAAGGAGAGCTTGCCCTCCGCGTCCTCTGCGCACAGGAGCATGCCCTCTGACAGGACTCCCGCCAGCTTGGCCGGTTTCAGGTTCACCAAAACCATAACCTTCTTCCCCACCATTTCCTCCGGCTTATAATGGGCCTTGATGCCGGATACGATCTGCTTCACCTGGTCTCCGATCTTCACCTGGGAGCAAAGGAGCTTCCGAGATTTGGGAACCTCCTGACAGGCGATGATCTGGCCTACGGCAAATTGCATTTTCCCGAATTCCTCAAAGCTAATCTCAGGCTTAGGTTCCAGATGGAGATCCTCTGCTCCGCTTCCTGCCTGGGAAGCGCCGTCAGCCTGCTGCCCCTCTTCCTGCCCTGCCCTTTGGGCGGCATGGATGGCTTCTGCCTTCTCCAGAACTTCCTTAACATCCAGGCGGGCGAAGAGGATCTCCGGCTTGTCCGTCACATGACCGCCGGAGGGATAGAGGCCAAATTGATCCAGCTCCTCATAATCCCTCTTGTGGGCACCCAGCTGCTTCAGGATCCGCTCGGTAGTCTCCGGCATAAAGGCCTCCAAAAGGGAAGCTCCCACGGTAATACTGTCTACCAGATGATAAAGCACCGTAGCCAGCCGATCCTTCTTGGTCTCATCCTTGGCCAGAGCCCAGGGCATCGTCTCATCAATATACTTGTTGCAGCGTTTGAAGAGGTTGAAAATCTCAGTCAGGGCATCTGCCACCCGCAGCCCTTCCATCTTGTCTGCCACCTTGGCTGCCGTGCCGGTCACCACCGCCTTTAGATCCTGATCCACCTCTTCTTCGACGCCCGGATTGGATACCAGACCCCCGAAGTACTTGCCGGACATGGAAATGGTCCGGTTGACCAGATTGCCCAGGGTATTGGCCAAGTCGGAATTCATCCGCTCCACCATCAGCTCCCAGGTAATCACCCCGTCATTTTCAAAGGGCATCTCATGAAGGACAAAATAACGCACGGCATCTACACCGAAGATGCTAACCAGGTCATCCGCATAGAGAACATTTCCCTTGGACTTGCTCATCTTGCCATCCCCCTGCAGCAGCCAGGGATGCCCGAAGACCTGCTTCGGCAGGGGCAGATCCAGCGCCATCAGGAAGATAGGCCAGTAAATGGTATGAAAACGGATGATATCCTTGCCGATCAAGTGCAAATCCGCCGGCCACAGCTTCTGAAACTGGTCACTGCCGGCTCCGCCACAATCATAGCCAATCCCGGTAATGTAATTTGTCAGGGCATCCAGCCATACATACACCACATGCTTGGGATCAAAATCCACCGGAATCCCCCAGCGGAAGGAGGTTCTGGATACACACAGATCCTGCAAGCCCGGCAGGAGAAAGTTGTTCATCATCTCATTCTTCCTGGAAACCGGCTGGATGAACTCCGGATGGGCATTGATATGGTCAATCAGCCTTTGGGCATACTTACTCATCTTGAAGAAATAAGCCTCCTCCTTGGCCGGAGTCACCGGACGTCCGCAATCCGGACATTTTCCATCCACCAGCTGGGACTCGGTGAAAAAGGACTCACAGGGGGTACAATACAGGCCCTCGTAATATCCCTTGTAAATATCCCCCTGGTCATAGAGCTTCTTGAAGATCTTCTGCACCTGGCGCTCATGGGAAGCATCGGTGGTGCGGATAAACTTATCATAAGAGGTATTCATCAGATCCCAGATCTTCTGGATCTGACCGGATACCTCATCCACAAACTCCTGGGGGGTGACCCCCTTCTCCTCTGCCTTCAGCTCAATCTTCTGGCCATGCTCATCCGTGCCCGTCTGAAAGAAGACATCATAGCCCTGCTGCCTGCGAAAACGGGCGATGCTGTCCGCCAGAACGATCTCATAGGTATTTCCAATATGAGGCTTGCCTGAGGTATAGGCAATCGCCGTAGTCATATAATATTTCTTCCTGATTTTCTCCATCTCTCGTATCCTCTCCTTATCTCATGGCAGGGGACCCCCTCACCGGATCCCCTGCCATATCTCCCCCTATCATAGCATAAACACCTTGCAAAGACAATTACTTTGAAAGCCCCGGACGGCAGACACAAGCTGTGGGATGCTCGCGACGCAACGCTAGTCCCCTTGGGGGCATACCACAGCTTGTGGATATCGGACGGGCAAGCCGGTATCGACAAGTAGCCCGATAGGGCGGATTGTTGATACCGGCGGCGACTGCGGGAGCACGTAGTGCGGAGCAGTCGGCTTTCATTTGTGGTGGTGCGGAACAGCTGACTTTCAAAAAGCCCCGACAAGCAGCCAAGCTGAGGGCAAGCTTGCTTGCACCGAAGCACGGATATTTGTCGGGCAAGCCGGTATCTGCAAGTAGGGCGATAGCCCGGATTGCAGATACTGGCGGCAGCTGCGGGAGCACGTTAGTGCGGAGCAGCTGGCTTTCATGCGTGGTGGTGCGGAACAATGCCCAGCATGGGAGTTATCTTGCCGGTGCCACTGTATGGTTGGCATAAGTGTCCCACGTTGGCTCATAATCCTCCGTAGCCTGATTTCCCCACATATCCCAGCCTCCTCTGACTCCCCTGGCAAACAACTCTATTCTGGGACCTTGGCTGCAATTCTCTATAATTGGTATTATTTCATCCGGTTTACGGCTGTGCTCCCGCTTCATGGAACGAATAATATTCACTTGGGAGCGAGCTGGTTGAAGAGTTCTGTTCGGAGCACTTTTTTTCTTAATTCCAAACAAAATCAACTCCGTGACATTTCGGAAGTAAAAGCCAACGCCCCGACCATCCGGACCTCCATCCTTTCTTATCTTTTCCCAGACAATATTTCCTTTATATTCGAAACCCCAGGCATCCATTACTTCCAGTCCCTCCGGAAGAAGGGCATTGGGAACCCATAAGTACAGATGGGCCTTATCTCCCGAAATATCTGCAACCGGCAGCGCCTTAATATCTGCAATTGTCATGGTTTCATAACGAGTCAGACGTTTATGTTCCGGGGCAACCTTTCCAGTTCGATTTTGAAATTGCCATGGCGGATCCGCATAAATTGTATTATACTTCTTCCCCTTGGTGAATTCCTGTAAGTTTTGTATAGTACTCGTTAATTCTTCCATACCCTTCAATACATTCCTTTCTGATCCCTACTGCCAAAATGGGACAGCCGCCATTGCGTCGCGAATCCAATCGATACCGCAATTTCCCCATCCAAGTAGTGCTTGCTCCGTATTTTTTCATTAAGGTTTGACCATTATCATCCTTTTCCAGCTTAAAAATATCATTCAGCTCCTCTGCCCGTGTTACGATAACTCCCACATCGATCAATCCACAATCAAAATATGTGCGCATTGCCAGAAGATCTCGATCGAACGTCTGATCCTTACTATTCCATTCAAGGTCAAATGCAACCCTGTTTTTTAGGAAATCAATATTGTGACCATCAATATAACCTTCGATCGTCTCGATCTCATAAGGTTTTTCTGCAAAGCGTCCCCTGCGCTGTGCTGTTTGCCGAGGATACTTCTTCACGATCAGATCCCCGCTAATTCTAATTTCTCTCCAACCTCGGGGATACAAAACGTCATCAAATTTCTTCGGTATTGGCGATTCATTCCCCCCGGATTTTTTTATGTCCGCCAAAGTGATCCTCACTTGTCTGAAGCATTCCTGCAAGTCGCCCCATTCTGTTGGAAAAGCATCATGAAGAATCTCCAGAGCATGACCATAGTTGTAAAATTCATATCGTTTCAAAAGGTCGCAATCTATATACTTCTCTATATCCATATCATTTTGTCCCTCACTTTTGCTCCGGAAGGATTTCCATTATTTCATCCATAGAGCAGCCTAACTCCAGGCATATTCTGCTCAATACCTCCACCCGAACATCTTCATTTTTCCCCAATTTTGCCATGGCATTTGTGCTGATTTTTGCTTTTTCGCATAACTGAGTTTTATTCATTTTCTTATCAATCAGCAGCTTCCAGAGTCTATCATAGCTGACAGCCATAGGTATCCTCCCTTATCTACAAGCATTTTCTGTAACCCATGTTATGTTACCATGTTTTTGCTATATTCTCAAGATCTTCTTGAATTTTTCAAGATCCAGTCCCGCGAGCTCTGCCAAATAGAAAAGCGAACACAGATCAAATCCATGCTCGCTTTCCCCTATTCCATAAGTTCTACTGTGTCCCCCACCAGATCCTCCGGCAGCCAGGCAGTTCCCGGCGGAAGCTTCCTGAGGAACATTCGCCCTTCATTCTCCGGATATTTTGTCTGATGGAATTTGAAGAGGAGGGACCCGTCCGGCATTTTCCCGGCTATCTCTATCTTGCCCAGGGGATGGGACATACAGAATCTGAAGCATTTCCCCAGGCCATTCTGCTGGGCCTTCGCCTTTTCCACGATGTCATATCCTGTTTCCAGGGGTACCTGGAAGCGGTTCTTGACCCCACTGACCGGTCGGCATTGGAAAATATAATAGGGCACGACCCCTGCGGCTGTCAGCTTGCGCAGAAGGAGCCCCAGGGTCTCCGGGGAGTCGTTTACTCCTCTTAGCAGGACGGTTTGGTTCTTGACAACAAGCCCGCAAGTACGCAAAGCCTCTACAGCGGCAAGGGACTCCCCAGTCACCTCATGGGGATGATTAAACTGGGTCACCAGATAAATCTGCTTTTTCCTGCATATATCCCGGAACAGGGTAAGCAGCTCCGGAGCCTCCGTGATGCGCATGGGGAAGGTCACCGGTATTCGGGACCCCATCCGAATCAGGTCGAGATGTTCCATGGAAGAGAAGGTCTCCAGATACCGGGCAATCATTTCCTGGGACATCATCAGGGCATCACCCCCGCTTAAAAGCACATTCGTCAACTCCTTATGCTCATTGACATAATCTGCAATCCGGTCAAAATGCCGGGCAATTTCCTCCTCCGAAAGCCCTACCAGCCGTCTTCGGAAACAATGACGGCAGTACATGGCACATTGATTGGTAGTCAATATCAGGGCCGTCTCCCGATATTTGTGCTGCAAACCTTCACACTTGGTATTACTCGCCTCATCACTGGTATCCAATCGGCCGCTTCTGTCCAATTCCAACAGGCCGGGGATACACATCCTTCGTATGGGGTCATCGGGATTCTCCCAGTTGATTAGGGAGAGATAATAGCGAGTGACAGACATGGGATATTCCCGGCATAGTTCCCGCAGGGCCTCCGTCTGCAGTCTGTCCAGCCCCAGTTGTTCACTGAGCCTTCCAATATCCCTGATATTATGTTCCAATTCCTTTTTCCATGTCATATTACTCTCGCCTCCTTGCTGCCACATCCTTCCAAACGAATTAGGCTGACCTGGACTTCGGAAATGATTGTCCAGGTGATTAACCTTTTTCCCCCTGACCAGGGAATTCTCTCGCCCTCTCCAGCCACTGGGCTCCGGCCGCCAAAAAAGCCTCCGTTTTGGCACAGAGGTACTTCGGCCGACCGGTAAATTCTCCCGTCTCCGCCTGGGTCACTGCCGGACAAACCTCACAGATTTCCTTCCATTTGCAGGCAGTACAGGCTGCAGGCAGGAGAATCTTCTCCCTCTCCGCCCGCATAGCATCCCAGGCAGAGGCAAAGCCCCTCTCTCTCACATCCGCTGTGGGCTGGTTCATCATTCCGCAGGGCCGCATCTGCCCATCGTAGGTGATCCAGAAGGTAGTGGCCCCGGCCCGGCAGCGAATGCGCTCTGTGGGGAATTCCTGACATTCCTGCAGGTCTTTCACAGCAAGGCCGGACAGCATACGGGCGGTTCTCTCCCTTAGCTCCTCCTGGGCAAAACGATGAATCTCATACTCCCATTGGACCCGCCCGGCTTCCTGGGGGGACAGCCGCGTGGTCGTCTGACCGCATCCTCCCCTGCCCTTTGGGACCTCCTCTCCTCCCTGCTGGAAGCAAGGTTCCCCGATCCTCACCGGGGGAAAGAGGTAGGAAGCGGTCTGTATCAGCAGATCATTGGCCCGGGCGAATGCATAGACCGTCGGCAGATCTCCCACATTCCAGGGGGTTGCGCTATAATTCAGCTTGAGCCGGACCCCGGCCTCCTTCAGAGCCTCCACTGCCCTGTAGGTTCGTTCATAGGCAGAAGGGTCCCCGCACAGCCGTCCATAGGTCTCCGCCGATGCCCCATAGAGGGTGATATTGATGCGCAGGGGAGGATTTTCCCGGAAAAATTCCACCATTTCCTCATCCACCAGACTGCCGTTGGTATTGACGGACAGGAGAAGACCCAACTCTTGGCAGCCCTGGTAGATGTCCCGAAAGTCCGGCCGCAGAAGGGGTTCTCCCCCCGTCAGCAAGAGGAGGAGCATCTGACTGTCCCGGGCTGTCCGGGCCAGATCCAGCCATTCCCCTGCCCTCAGCTCCCTCCTGGCCGCCTCCCCATCCTTTTTCCTCTTATGGATATAGCACATGCGGCAATCCAGATTGCAGCGAGCCGTCAGCTCGAAGGTCCCCGACAGGGGCAATCCGGGCTCATGACTTTTGGCAAATAAAGAATCGATCCATTGGGAGTAAGATAGGGTCATGTTCCACAGTCCTCCATAAGGCGCTCAAGACATCTGACTGCTCCCTCCTCCGGTCTGCAGGAGAGCTTTATCACGGGAATCCTCTGAATGATGGGCAGGAGGCCTTCCGCCAGCCTTTGATGGCAATCTTCCACCCTCTTGTGACCAAAGGTATTGTTCAAAAGACCGGACAGGGCCTCCGCCCCCTGCACCAGCTCTGCCCTATTTTCCTGCCCTTGACTAAGAAGGACAAGGGCTTGAAGGGGAAGCCTATAATTATGGCAGATTCCGGAGGTGCCGCAAAAGGGCAGACCCCAGGCCAGAACCTGCCCCTCCCGGCAGGTAAGAGCCACCTTATCTCCATTGAGGGGAACTGCTCCCCGCAGCCTCTCCCAGAGAGCTGCCTGGGTAGATTTCCCCACGCCGGAGGGAGCCACAAAGGCCACCACGCCCCCCTGGACAGCTACCGCTGCGGCATGAAGAACCACCACCCCCTGAAGAAGGAGCTGATAGGGCAGATCCATAGCAGGCCAGAGATTACGGACAAGGCTGGCATATGCTACCATGCCAGCCTCGGTCATCAGGCGGATCTCCCCGCCCTGGACCGGATAGTCCGCCCGCAGGCAGGGC
Source organism: Coriobacteriaceae bacterium (assembly GCA_963649395.1). Lineage (GTDB taxonomy): Bacteria > Bacillota > Clostridia > Lachnospirales > Lachnospiraceae > Scatomonas. Next base: position 36,918 of record CAVJHW010000003.1, read on the forward strand.
TCCCCGGTCAGTCGATTCAGGGTCACCAGGGACAGGCGGGTCTGATCCTGCCCCCTGTATAATCTGGTAAAGGGCCCCTGCCCCAATAGAATTCCCTCCGGCCGGGGCAAGGGATCCACCAATTCCACCCCCACACGAATATCCGCCTCTTCTTCCTTCCCGGACTGCGGATTCCCCCGGCGGAAGAGCCGGGAGTCCGGATCCTCCGCCAGGGCAAAGGGAGCTTCCAGCCTCAGGACAAGGTCTGCCACCTCATAATGATAGAGATTCATACCTTTGTTAGGAATTCATCAACAGGTTGCTGGTGGATGTGAAATAGCAATACCCCTCCAAGGGATAGGATTGGCAGCTCTCCTGATCTCCCGCGAGGGCAAATCCCTCAAAAACAGGATTTCGGGGACAGGAATTCTCCGTAAGATTCATGTAGAGTTTGACACCGCAGGCGGCAATACCCTCGGATAACTCGAATTTCACCAAACGAGCCTCCGGCTTCACATATTTTTTCTTCATTTCTCTCCTCCTCCCTTTCCGGGGTCAGGTTCCCACCTGAATGGTCACAGTTATGGGCTGGCTGGCTTTGCCCTCCCCATCATAAGCGGTCACTACATAGGTATAGGAATCGGCTACTGTCTGCTTAAAGCTCTTGCTAAAGGAATAATCCCTCACCTTCCCCGCATCTGCTGCCTTCTTATTGGTGGGATTCAGGGTAATCTCCGTCTGATCGGGCAGCTGCACCGTGATATGATTCACGTCCTTGGAAGTCGCTATCTTCAGGGTATAACTCCTTTTGATCTTCGTGGACGCCGGAAGGGTTACGGTCATTTTTTCCGGCTGGAAGGCATTCCCTGCCTGCTGGACCAGCTCCACTACCAGATTGGCCAGGTTCAGGCTGGCGACAGGCCTTATGTTGCTGCTGACCTTCAAGGCACTGAGGGAGAGAATTCCCTGGGACTCCGAATTATTGGTAATTACCACATAGTCCATACCCAGCTGGCCACTCTCATCCTGGATTACCTCCACTTGGTAATACATCTCTGTAGCGGAGGAAGCCAATCCTTCGATGCTTGCGGTCACCTCTCCTGCTCCAAGCTGCTTGGCGCTGACCTGAACCGTATCTCCCTCCTGGTATCCCACCAGACCAAAGGCAATGCTGGCGCCGGGAGCCAGGTAAACCTCATTCTCCGGTCCCTGATCCTTATAATTTGCTATATCCGCCGTTCCCGTGGAACCATCATATTCGATATAGACCGCTGCATTTTCAATGATCCCATCCTCCTCCAGCTCATTGATACTGGTTTTGAGGAAATCGTAGAGGGAATAATAGGAAGTTCCCTGCTCACTGACTTCATAGCTTGCATCACTTTCCAGAGGCTGATAAACCCGGAAGGCATCGATATAGACAGCGATCTCTCCTTCCCCGGCTGCATTGGCTGCCCCGGTCGCACCGGAGGAAGCGGCATTTGGACTGCTATTCCCCTTGCTGCCTGTATTGGCCTCTCCCTCGGAAACCGTCCCTGCGGAGGCCGCAAACAGATTGCGGAAGAAGCTGCTAAACCGGGAGAGGAAGCTTGTGCTGGCCTTCTCCTCTGTCTGGCCGGAATCTGCCTGGCTGGAATCTGTCTGGCCGGAATCTGTCTTGGCTTCTGCCTTTTGCCCAAGATCCGGGCCGCTTCCGCCATTGAGCAGGCTGTTGTCATCCATGAAGGAGACCTCCACCCCCGCTTCCAGATATTCCTCCATACCCGCTGCCGTCAAAATGGCCTCCACGGACACCTGGCTGATCTCCTGACTCGTCTCCTGAGTCGCCGTCTGGCTCACCTCTGACGTCTCATCGGCATAGAGGACATTTTGGGCCCCCAGGGAGGCTGCGACGCTGGACTTTCTTCCTGTTCCGGCAATGCTGGCCGGGCTGATCTCATTTTCCGTCCCGGAGCCTGCAGCCGCCCCGGAACCGGCAGTCAGATACCCCTTCACCGTGACGGTATAGGTGCCATAGGGCAGGTCCTGCGCTCTTACCACCGGAACCTGATAATCCAGGATACCTGACCCGGTTACCAGGGCATCATCTCCCCGGAAATAGGTATCTACCAGATAACCCTTCACTCCCTCTCCCTGGGCATTCTTCAGACCTACCACCAGGAGGCCGGTATTGGTGCCGCACGCAGAGATCAGATCGAATCCGGTTCCCGTGAAGGTAAAGGTAGCCTCATCGGTGGCCCTGTCCAGGCTGAGGACTGCCTTCTTGGCACTTCCCAGGCTGAAACCGGTATCCTCGGCATAGGCGTCGGAATAACCATAGGGGATCTCATGATCCGTCACCAGCCTTGTCCCGGTTCCTCCCTCTGTCTGGCCGCCGGCGCCCCCGGTTTGGTCACCTGCACCCTCCGTCTGACCGCCTGCATCCTCTGTCGGTACCCAAGAACTGCTCTCCCCCTGGGTACTTACCAGATTCTCCTCATACATCACGTTGCTTTCCGGCAGGAAGGTGATGGCCTTATTGACCTTATAATTCCCGGCAAAGGTCAGGGTCAGGTTCACCCTCCTGCCGGAATTGACCTCCGTCGGTGTATAAGTGACCCTATTGGCCTCCTTGTCGAAAATGACGTCTGTGCTCTCCCCATCCAGGGCAGCAGCGCTGGCTCTCTTCTCCACAGCATTGGTTCCGGCCAGAACCTCCCCATATTGGTTTCCAATTCCAAAATCATAGGTATAGGTCAGGGCCTGGGGATCATAGGTGATGGTCAAGCTGCCCTTATTCACCGTAATTGTATAGGTGTTGGTAATATTATTTCCCTGGCTGTCTTTTACCAGCACCGGGCTGGAGTAGGCAATGCCATTTTCATATTTCCCGGGATCCACTCCCCGGGCGGTGGTGGAGATAACATTCTGAATAATGCCATTTCCATCCCTGGTCAGGTAGGTGCCATCCTCTCGTCTGGTCAGCTTCTCTGACCCCATATAGATCGAAAAGCCGGGAACCGTCTTTTCGCTGCCGTCATAGGGCAGGATATCACTGTCCGCCACAATACGGATGGCCTGCTGACCCTGGGTGGTATACAAAACCTGGATGACATTGTCCCCTGTTACCACTGTATAAGGAACCGTCCCCTGCTGGACCCCATCGCTTACATTGATATTTCCAGCCCTTAGGATGGCCTTGGCCTTTCGATAATTCAATTCATTTACATCATAACCCTCTGCCAGACGGATCTGCTCTCCTATCGGCACATTGGTCATGGTGCTGGTGTCCAGAAGGTTCCCTTCCTCCAGGGTATCCAGGTAATATTCCACCTGAACCGTGGCCGTCTGTTCCGCAGCCTTGGTCAGCCTAAGCTTCAGCTGATCCATACCGCCGTTCTGGCTGTTGTCAAAGCAATAAATATCAATATGGATCCTTTCCCCGGCCAGGGATTGGTCCCCATAGTGATTTTTCAATACGGTGGAAATGGTGGCACCGTCGACAGAGACATACCAGCTATCCGTATGGTTCAAGTAGGTGGCATTGGGAATTGCCACAACCCCCTCCTTGCTCACCGCCTGGTTGGGATAAACCCCATGAAAGGCACGGGTAGCATATTTGCCATGATAGGAAGCAGGCTCCGTTCTCCCCCAGTCATCGTTGTCAAGGGTTACATCCGACCAAATTCCCTTGCCCACAGTTCCGGAATAAAAGGCCAGATAGGAGTCATCCGCCAAACTGGTGGGGGCATCCCCCTCCTTGTATACGTAGACATACATGTCGTCGTTGATAGCGATGATCCTTCGATTGCTGACCCTGGCGCTGGATCCCTCATGCTCCTCAATATAATCGTAAATCGCCTGGTACTTGTCGTCATTGGCCGAAACCAGGGTGATAGTATCATCCAGGTCATAGCCCTCGGGCCAGACAAAAGTTCCGGATATCTTGCGGACATCCGCTTTTTTCCAATCCTGGGTTCCACTGGGCCAGTGATTCCAGGTCGCCGCCTGAATTCCCTCTCCTCCGACAGTGCTTTGGTTGGAATATTGGCTTGTGGTATTGTAATCCCATACTGTCATAGAAGGATCCGTATCCAGATGCAGGACATCGGCATCCGACCAGCTGATGGTCTGGTAGTCCCCGGTTCCACCGTGATCGATATATTGCAAATCCCTCACCAGCTTCCCATTGGTGCCCTGGGTATAGGTGGCATTATATTTGGGCTCCAGGGTTCGCGACCAGGTGATCTCCGGATATAGGGCTGTAACCGCCTCCAGGGCATCCTTGGCTGTCTTCAGGGCTGTCATGCTGGCCAAGGCAGCCACAGCCTCCTCCTGGCTGGCATAGGTTCCTGTTCCCTCATAAATCCCCTCGGCCGTCTCTCGGGCAGTCACAAAATTCGCCCAGCTGGTCACAGAATAATCATCCCGATTCAGATTATGGGACTCCATCAGCAAGGTCCCTGCCGCTTCCTTCCACTCTATGCGATAAACCGTCCCGGCAGGCTCTGTAATCTTATGGAAAAGGTAGAAGTTACTGTTATCTCCACTGGTGTAGCTAGATTCAAAGGTGTTCCTTTGACTGTTAAAGATCAGGTAATAGCCGGACCTCGGTTCTGACTGGCCCCCACGATAAAAATACTGCCTAATCTGAACCGAGTTTTCTCCTGTAATCCCCACAGGATTACGGGTATATGTAGTGGAATCTCCTTTCCAAATCCCTCCACTAGCAGGATAGAGGTAGGTTCCATCCTGGTCCTTCAAATAATAATAATTTCCATTTGCCTCCAGGGTGAATTCCGCTTCTCCCAGGGTCGTCTGGATCTTACCGTCGGCAATGGTAACCGCGGCACTCCCCCCGGTCTTGGTCAGGGCATAGGCATTTCCGCTGTTGGAGCTGACGATCAGGTACTGGTCTCCTGCCACGATTCCCCCGGCTCCGTTGGTCACCAGGGTATAGTAGGTCTCTCCGCTGCCGCTGGTCTCGGTCACCTTGCCATATTCCGTCTCTGTACTGGCGTCGCCTGGATCTCCCCCGTCCTGACCATCCGCATCCACAGAGGCGGTCTGCAGGCTGCCGTCACTGCCTACAATGGTATATTCATATCCCTTCTCCGGATCTGCGGTGGTGTCCCTATAAGTGTTCCCCTCCACCGTTTCCAGTAGCTCCCCATAGCTCTCCTCTGCCGTGTCTGCCAAAGCATTGACAGGCAGAAGGGACAGGAGCATGCATATCGACAACAGGAAAGACCAGATTCTTCTCTTTTTCATATCCTCCACTCATCCTTTCTTAATATCGCTGTAGCCCTTGACCGTGTCATATTTCTTGCCCTTGCACCGATTGTCACATTTCTTCTTTCTCTTATTTCACTCTTGTTTCTCTCTTTTATTTCTCCCGCCGATAAATCTGATAGGTGACTCCTTCTGTGGCCTCCCATACCAAGTTGACTTTCCCCTCCTGGTCTCTGGAGGCAGAAGCCCTCTGATCCGGTAGGATGGGATCTGTCTCCCCCTGGCTGATCTGGTAGGTGGAACCGGCTGTCGTATCGAAGGTAACGATTCCATTTTCCCATCGAACATCCAGAGCCTGACCCTCGCAAGTCACGGAAATATTCTCCCAAGCCGTCTTCAAGGAACAGCTGCCCCCCTTTTGGGAGACCAGGCTGAGACTGGTCAGACCGGAATTCTCCCAACTGGCGCTGACCTCAAATCCCCCCTCCGCCAGGAGTCCTCGGAAGGAGCCGGAAGACCAGACAGAAGGAAGGGCCGGCAGGACATGGATATATCCCAGGTTGGACTGAAGAAGCATCTCCCCGAAGGCTGCGGAATAACCGTAGTTGGCATCGATCTGGAAGGCCTTGCTGTCTCCGCCGTAACCACCATAGTCATGGTAGCCCCAGAGATTTTTCATCACGCCATTGGTCAATACCGTAGACAGGTAGTCATAAGCATCTTCCCCCTCTCCCAGGGCTGCCCAGGTGCAGGCCCGCTGGGCCAGGCTCCAGCCGCTGACGGTATTCTTGCCCCGAAGGTTCAAGGTATGGATAGCTGCCCTCTTATCTGTCTCATAATCTCCGCTGATGGAGCCCAGCATACTGCCGGGGAAAATTCCCAGCAGCTGGGAGATATGGCGATGACTGGGATCGGACTTATTATAGCCATTGACATAATCATCTTCGTCATACCATTCCTTGATATAGGAAGAACCGGAAGTCACCCCATTGCGGGAACTGCTGGTATTTCCCAGGAAGCTGGTATAGAGCCTGCTGCGGGTATCCTCCATGGCCTGAATGACCCCGCTGTCCTTATTTAAGGCCCTAGCTGCTTCTATGGTATCGGTATAGAGCTGCCAGATCAAAGACTGCTCGTAGGTATTGCCATAGGTCATACCCCCGATCTCCGGAGAAATGGACAGGGGGAAGACCAGCTTCCCATCCTTTTCCTCCAGCAGCTGGTCATACATGGCCACTTGCTTCTCCAGCAGGGGGTAGAGGGTTTCCTCCAGATATTGCCTATCCCCGGTATATTGGTAGTAATCATAGCAATTTTGCAAAAGCCAGGTAGAGGCAGAAGGGGACCAGCCCCAGGAATAGGACCAGCCGGGGCAGGTATATCCATAGGGAGTATTCTGGGTATGCATCATCATGCCGGAGGTGGCATCGGTATAAGCCTGGACCGTCCGGTTGCCGGGCTCATACATGGCTTCCATATATTGGCACAGGGGCTTGAGACAAGAGGTCAGGTTGCCGGTCCCCGCCAGCCAATAATTCATCTCCAGATTGATATTGGTATGGATATCCGAACGCCAGGGGGCCTGGTTATTATTATTCCAAATGCCCTGCAGGGTAGTTGGCAATTGACTGTTCTCCCGGCTGCCGCTGATGAGAAGATAGCGGCCGTATTGGTATTCCAGGGTCTCCAGATACCGCTTCTCCGAATCGGAAGCGGTGGAATTGGAATAGCTGGCCAGGAGGGCATCCGTGGTCTTATCACTGCTGCCTCCCAGATCCACCGCCACGGTATCATAGAGGCTCTTATAATCTGCCTGGTGATCCGCCAGCACCTGGTCATAGCCCTTGCTGACTGCCCCATCCAGGACCTCTCTTACCCGGGTTTTCAGCTGATCGGCCCTTTCCCCCGTCCGGTAGTAATACTCCTGCGTCCCCTCTGCGTTAAAAAAGCTGGTGGAATAATCGGTGGCCGCTGTTACATAGACCGTCACTGCGCTGGCCTCACTCACCTGAATGGTGCTGCCGGAGGCGGCAAGGCTTCCATTCTCCGCTACCACTGCCAGCTGGGTATTGTGCAGCAGGCCGTTATTGGAGACACTTCCCTCGCAATGAATATAAGCCACCGGACTTTGATCCCCCTCCATCCAGGCGGAAATGCTGCCATTTTGCTTGCTGGTCATGGAGACCGTAAAGGACAGGCTGTCTCCGGTCAGACGTGCCACGATCACATGGTCCGGATTGCTGGCAAAGTAGGTTCGATGGTAACCGCAACCGCTGTCAGAGACCGTCGCCAGCCCCTCCTCCAGATCCAGCTCCCGCAGGTAGCTGCTGGTCTTGCTGCCCACGTTATGAAAGGTAAAATACAGGTCTCCCAGGGCCTGATAGCCGTCATAATAACCGGAATATTGTTCTTCAGCCCCCTGAAGCTGAGAGGCATCTACACTCCCCCCATTCAAGATGGTGGACACCATGCTGTTCCAGTCCTCATCGGTGATCCCCCTATTGCCTCCCTTATTGCTGCTATTGTAATTACCGCCGGACCAAAGGGTCTCCTCGTTGAGAGTCAGATGCTCCTGCTGCACCTCCCCATAGATATTAGCCCCCAATCGGCCATTTCCGATGGGCAGGGTGGCACTTTGCCAAATGCCATTGGAATCCCACCAAACCGAGGCCGTCTGGCTGGCAGGCTCATCGTACCAGAGCCGCATCCTGCTGCCAGTCTCCGCTGCGGTCCTTACCGGCTGCCCCGGCAGAGAACAGACCACCGCAGCCGCCAGACACAGGCTGAGTAATTTCCCCCCTTGCTTCCCTTTTTTCCATCCCCCACCTCTCTTCCATTTCCTCTCTTTTTCCGTTTTCTGCCCTCTTTTGCTTTTCTTCACGCTCTCCATCTTCCGGTCCATCCTTATGTAGTTCTTGTATGCCTTCTCTTGTCTTCGAACGTCATTTTGTAACCCTGGTTTGGGTGTCAAAATACCCAAACCTATGGTTACAGGGATTGCTCCGTGCTACGCACTCCCACAAACCTGTCGTTCGATAACATTATCATGCGATAACATTATAGCAAGAATTAGAGACCTTGGCAAGAAAGACTTCATAAATCAGAAGCGAATTATCATCGAAAAATGAGTAGAATTCCCCTGTTTGACCTGACTTGCATCAGCATAATTCTGCGTTATTTGCCTGAAATGGCGCAAAAAACCCAGCCCGAGCGTTCGAAGGCTCAGACCATGGTTACATAGATTTGATAAAGGCTTCTATAGAATCTGCCCGAGCGGCAGCACGAAGCCACATTTCCAAAACTTTCGAATCTTTTTCTTTATAAATGGACTCTCGAATATGGGAAGGAACCCCACCCAGTGATGTAAGAAAAAGCATAATGTCTTCTGCCTTTCCCTCTGCCTTTCCCTCATCTCGTTCGTCTCGCAACAACTCTTCTAACGTCATAAAGCTGCTCCTTATCTCCTGATCCGACTTGACCCTGAAAACCTCTCTCTGAATTCTTTTCACGAAATCATCCTGAAAATCCTTGTTGCTCTCTTCCAAGGAAGCCCGAACATACTGCAGAAACTTCACCAGGGATTCTGGCATGTCCTCTGCGTTTTCTCCGCATGTGCTGAGGAAAATTGTCCTTGCCCCATCTTGAAGCCTAAGATTAGGGTTCTCTAAGCAATGCTGGGCAAATTCATATGTGGGTTGTAAACCAGGCTCTTCTCCCAGTCAACTTCTACCCGCTCCACAGGAAAGCCTAAGACAAGCTCTAAAAACTCTCGGCACAATTCCTCTCTCGACATTACCGCACCGAACAAAAAGTCATCTTTCAAGAC
>CAVJHW010000004.1:0-2297 GCA_963649395.1 Coriobacteriaceae bacterium
CTGCCTAACACAAGGCCCTGTGTTTTACGATCTTCAGGGCATAATCCCATTCCATATTTCATAGCATCAGCCGGTGACTTAATGCTAACCTCTTTTCCATCAATAAACACTTGCCCCTCGATTAAGGGGTCTGCACCATAAATCGCCCGCATGGTTTCCGTTCTTCCTGCACCAACTAATCCTGCAAATCCCAAAACCTCACCGGCATGTAATTGGAAGGAAACATGGTCGATATAATCATTGCAAAGGTTCTTCACCTCCAGGATAACATCTCCCATCGTTCGGTTTCTGTCCAGTGAGTTATAGATGTCACCCAGATCTCGCCCCACCATGTACTTTACTAACTGGTCAGTATCAGTTTCCTGCGTTTTCACTGTCGTCACATAGCTACCATCCTTTAAGATAACAATTCTGTCTGTTAGCTCAAAAAGCTCTTGCAGCCTATGAGATACATAAAGAATTACCTTTCCTTCATCCTGTAGCCTGCGGATGATTTTAAACAGGCCCTGGATCTCAGTCTCTGTCAGACTGGCTGTGGGCTCGTCAAAAGCAATTACCGGACATTTTCTTCTAACTGCCTTAATTATTTCCACCATTTGCTGATGAGCAACCGACAGTTCCTCGACTCGTTGAGTTGCCTTAAAGGGCAATCCGAACATATCAATCAAGTTCTGGGTTCTTTCATTCGCATTCTTATAATCTACGACTCCATATTTGGAAGGAATATTCTCCATGTAAACATTTTCCATCACTGTCAGATAAGGAACCAACTGTCTCTCCTGATAGATAATGTTAATTCCGTTCTTGATCGCATCCAGAGGTGAGGCAAACGTCATTTTCTTTCCATCCAGATAGATCTCCCCTCCGTCCGGAGTGTATACGCCACTCATAATTTTCAGCAATGTACTTTTTCCAGCTCCATTTTCCCCCAAAAGTGCGACGATTTCCCCACTTTTTGCTTCAAAACCGACATCCTTTAAGGCTTGCACTCCAGAAAAGGCTTTTGATATATTTTTTAACTCAAGTTTATGCTCCATATGCACTCTCCGGTTACATTTCCCAAACAAAAACCGGGAGGCCTGCACGAACAACTGCAAATCTCCCGGCGCACACGCTTAACCTGCTATATATTCCGTATAATCCTCGAAGGTAATGGCCTTGCCGGAAATAGTCCGGGTTCCATATGTCTGGCCTTCTGCGATATTATCTGCATATACTTCCTCAAGTGTAGCCTCACCATTAATAACCGAAAGGAGGCCATCTACAACCGGTTCTGTAAAGTCCATGGCCGTATAGTAAACCGTTGCATACCAAGGCTTTGTTGTACCGCCATTCCACTCTGGAATTGCCTGCTCTCCACCCATGCTCACCAGAATTGCGGTTTCGGTCTTTCCCGCCTCCTCAATCGCTCTACATGCACCCAAGGCATAATCATCCTGCACCCCAACGATAATCCATGACGTCATCTCAGGATGAGCAGCCAGAACAGCTCCCGTTTCCTTATATCCTCCATCGATATAATCAGATGAGCTAGCCGAAATATCTGCTATATAGTAATTAGCCTCTGGAATGTCTGGCATCTTCTTCTTGAGTTCTGCCACAGCACCCTCGTGTCTTAGAACCGCATTCTCTGTCAAAGTGTTGGTCACCATGATAACACCAACATTCGACAAGTCGCTTAAATCTACGCCTGTAGACTCCCAGCTGTCAGCAACCCAATCTGCCGCTACTGTTCCACATCCAGCGGCGTCCAAGACCACGCACGGAATTAGCCAGTTGCCGCTTTCGTCCTTCAAGGGGAGGGACTCTCCAATCATCGGAAGACCTGCATCCGCAACAATTTCTGCAGCTGCAGATGCAATTCCCTCATCCGCAATGTGCATAAATATTCCATCTACACCCTGATTGATCGCATCGTTCAACTGATCCAACTGTGTAGCAGAATCCCCATCTGCATCAAATGTCAAAACCTTGAAGCCCTTTTCCTCTCCAAGTTTTTCTAACGAAGATTCTATATTCTGGTTCCACTCAGATGCTAGTGATTTCATCATCAGAGCAATTGTGATGTCTTCCTTTGTCTCTCCCGAAGTAGAGCCGGATGAAGCGGTTTCTGATGACTGCCCGGATGAAGCCGTTGATGATGAAGCACTACCGGAATCACTAGAACCGCAACCCGCCAAGCTTACCCCCAATAGTACGCTTGTCATAATGATTGGTATTTTTTTCATTTTCTTACCTCCCTTTTCATAGTCTTGCTACCGACTAACTTTTAACATGAGCTAAGTTTATCTTCTTTT
>CAVJHW010000004.1:2307-37586 GCA_963649395.1 Coriobacteriaceae bacterium
CATTAACAATTCGTTCTGTTTTCTGCCCCCATTCCAAAATAGAATAAATATATGGATTGAGGAATATATACTATATTTTTGTGCATCTTAAATATCATTTTTCTTTTCTTTCATCCGCTTCCCTACTTGTTTTGTATAAATTGTGCAGTTTCATTGACAGAAGCACAAAAGGAGAATGACTCCCGCAATAACTCACGAAATTACAGGAATCATTCTCCCTCATATCTTCCGTACAAGGTTTCCAGAAACTATAGATAGTTCTATGCTACGCCAACTTCCCAAAGGAATCCGTCACATATTCTATAAAGGTAGATACTGCGTCCGTCACGGCGCTTTTGCGGATGATGAGTGACAGCTTGATGATGCAGGGCTCCTTGAGGCGTATGATTTTGATTCGTGGGTCATCCATATATTTGATGGAGCGGTACATCATCAGGGAAACACCTTGGCCGTTGGCCACGAGATTTTTGATGGTGGAGCTTCTTACATCCAGGATCTGCTCCCGGGGAACAAATCCCGCCTTGATGCAGGCTTGTCTGCAGCTCTCATACATGCCCGTATTGCTGCCCAGGAAGAGGAACTTTTCATTCTCGGCTTCCTTCAGGTCGATTTCCTCCCGGTCCGCCAGCCAATGGGAATAATTGGTCACCAGAACCAGCTCGTCGTCCGCCAGGGCATAGCTCTTATAATCTCCCACGGGCAGATAATTGTCTCGGAGAAATGCGATATCTATCTTGCCCTTGGTGAAGTCCTCAATAATGGGCACGCTGTTGGCTTCGATCACATGAAGCCGAATATTGGAATAATAGGATTGGAATTTGTAGAAGATATCGGTCAGGCCATAGTGATTCATCACGGGGATGGTTCCCACATTGAGCACCTCGGTATGACCCTCCGAATATTTCTTCACATTATTGATCATCTTCTGGTATTCCATCAGGATCTTATCCGCAGAGATGTAGAATTCCTTTCCCGCATAGGTAATCTCCAGCTTTTTGGTATTACGGTCAAATAGGGCTACATCTCCCAGCTCCTGTTCCAGTGCCTTGATCTGCTTGGACAAGGATGACTGTGATATATAGCACTCCTCCGCAGCAACGGAAAAGTTTTTATATTTTACGATTGCCATAAAATATTGCAGTTGATCAATTGTCATTTTTGCCTCCCATGTTCCGGTGTCACCATCTCCGCCCTGCATCCTATCCCTTGCCCCTGTCGTAGCTGCAGACGATTTCGCCGCTGCGTGTCACCATCTCCGCCCTGCATCCTATCCCTTGCCCCCACCTCATGGATTGTACCACGAAGAGCCAATAAAGGAAAGAAAAAAATCTGAATTTCTCACAGGGCGCCCGGAACTAGTCAGAAAACCCGGGCATTCAATGCATTGAAATGTCCGGGTTTTCCTTGTGATATCGACAAAAGCTAAGTAAGAGTATGCAGTAAATTAAAGATCCGGAACCCACTTCTTGTAGTCCAGCTCCAGGAATTGGGATCTCTGGAAGCGGGCCTTCTGGGCGAAGGGAACTGTGCAGTCAAAGATGGTTTTGCAGGATATGCCATTGTCCCGCAGATTAATATTGTATTCCATTCTCTGGGTAGGATCCAGGGGATGGCAGCGCACGCCAGGGATAAAGACGGTATCCACGTCTCCCTGGTAGCGGGTGTTCAAAGCCCAGATGACATCGCTGAGGTCAAAGGGATCCACATCCTCATCCACCAGGATAACATGTTTCAGCTCTGCGAAGGCGGCAAAGGCCAGAATGGCTGCCTGACGCTGTCTTCCCTCATCGCTGGGCTGTTTCTTCTCAAATTGGAGAATGGCCATGTATTTGCCTCCTCCTGAGGAATGACAATATACATTCTTCAAGCGGCCCGGCATAGCTTTCTCTACCATCTGTATGATACTGGCCTCCGTGGGAATCCCGGCCATGTTCACATGCTCCTCACTGGGTCCGATGCAGGTCTGCATGATGGGATTCTTCCTGTGGGTAATGGCCTTGACCCGGATTAAGGGCACGGAAGGGTTGGCACTGCCGGTATATCCGGGAAATTCGGGCATAGCCTTGCCGGAATTGGTGGTCATATCCTCCCGGACATAGCTGTCGGGAATCAATTCCCCCTCTATGACATATTCCGCATTGGCGATGCACTTTTCCGGTATGGTCAGACAGGGAGTCAGCTCCACCGCCTGATTCCGAATGGCTCCGGCTGCGCACAGCTCATTGTAACCCAGGGGAGTTGTAGGCGGCTCGAAGCAGGCTGCAATCTCAATGGCCGGATCCACGCCGATACTGATGGAAATAGGCAGGGGTTCTCCCCTCTTTTCCGCCTTTTCCCGGAAAACACCCAGGTGGCGGGCGCCGGGCACAAAATACATGGAAATGCAGTCCTTAGTCTGCAGGCAAAGTCTGTGGATAGTGACATCCGACTCTCCCGTCTCCGGATCGGAGGCGTAGCACATGCCCATGGTGATATAGGGGCCCGCATCCTCCGGGGTATTGGTAGGTGCCGGAAGGAGCTTGCGGATATCAAAGCCCTCCTCGTCGGCATAATGAACAACCTCCTGACAAAGGGCCTGGTCGTTAGGGATCACCACCGGCTGTATGGGCTTTTGCACCGCCTCATTCAGCAGAAAGCCCAGACGGTCCGGCTTTTCATTCAGCAGCATACCTACCCGTTCCCGGGATGCCAGCAGTCCGATCAGCACCCTGGCGTCCTCATGCCCCTTGACGCTGTTAAACATCAGAGCCGGGCCCTTTTTCGTGGGGCGCTTTACCGTTCCGCCGGCTCCTACATAGCGGTATACCCCGGAAAGCTCCGCATGGGGCTCCACCGGTACATCTGTCTCGGCATACTCCCCCGGCACGGTCTTCAGGAAGTCTACCGCATCTCTCAAACTTCTTATATCTGCCAAAGTTACATCCTCCTCCGCATTCTCGTCTCTCAGCCCTCCAGGACTGCCTTCTTCACCGGACCTACCATCTTCCAATATTCATCCATATAGACCTCCGGCAGGTGGCAGAAGAAGGATCTCCAGGCCACGAAGCTGCCTCCCGGAGCCAGCTCCGTGAGAACTCTGCGCAGCTCTGCTCTTGTTTCCTCCTCCGTACAGTCTTCCCGATCCAGAATATCCACATTGTCAAAACCACCCAAGAAGGTAATTCTGTCTCCGTATTTCTTCTTCAATTCAATCGGATCATTGGACACCTGTACCGGATGAGCGGCATCCACACCCAGCTCCACAATATCCGGAAAAATGGGCTTGTAATAACCGCAGCCGTGGAGAATATAATACATGCCACATTCATGGGCAGTATCCACCAGCCGTTTCAGCTGGGGCTTGATCAGATCGCGAAAGACATCCGGGCTGAACATCATAGATTCCTTAGCGCCATAATCGTCAAAGATCATGACAGCGTCCGGTTTGTAATATTTGGCAATCCTGCGGATCAGCTCACACCGGTAGTCCGTGTGTTTGCGGAACCAGCCTTCCATCTCCTCCGGCTCCGTCAGCAGCCCCATCAGGACATTCTCATATCCCATGGACATATGGGCCCGTTCGAACATGCCATTGAACATCTGAACGATGGAGAAGCGGTTCTCCCGGTCCCAATTTGCCGTATCACGGGCAGCAGCTGCCTCCCAATCCCGGGCATCCAGATCCGGAAATGGAATATCTTCCCACTCGTCCACATCCGCCACCAGCTGAAAGCCCGGCTTCAGAACAGGCCCCTTGGCCTCTTCATTGTAGACATATTCCAGGCCAAATTCATCAAAACCGCTGGTTCTGCCCTCATAGCGCTCCATGACGGCAGACTGCAGGACGATATCACAGTCTGTCACGCTGTTGGGGATCCAATAGGGTTCCTTATGCTGAAAGGCCAGGACAACATTATCCCTTGGCTTAATATCCATGCTTGCTCCTTTCTCTGATTTCCATACTCTGCCCTCGAAAGCCGTCTTGTTCGATTGGTCCGGTTTCTCCGGCTGCGGGCCTCATTCCGGCTTGTAGATATATTTTCCGTGGTTCACATCCCGCAGAGCCTTCTTCATCTCCGCATCCGAGGTCTTTCTAGGATACTGGGGAAGGGCACGACCTGCAAATTGCATGTCAATGATCTTATCGCAGGTTTCATCCGTGCATCCCTCTGCCATGCCCCGGGACTTTACCCACTCGTCCATGGTCATATTGTTGAGGATATTCAGGTCATAGTTCAGCTTCATCAGCTTCTTCACGAATACATCCAGGTCAAAGTCCGCATAGCTTACGGTCTCCAGCGGATACATGGCATTGTAAACCTTCCAGAACTTCTCTCTCTTATTCTCCCCATTCCACTCTACAAACCAGGGCAGGAGGATGGCACAGGCATCGCCGTGGGCAATATGGAGCACCTCTGTGATAGGATGGTTACAAGCATGAATCTGGGCGATGGAGGAGCAATTCCAAGACACTCCGGCGAACATGGCTCCTCGGCAGATGGCATCGGCGGGAGCCTCCTCGGCGGGATTGCGGACATAACGCACGATGTTGGGTCCAATCAGCTCAATGGCATGCAGAGCACACAGCTCAGAAAATTCCGTAGCTGCACGGCTGACATAGGATTCAATGGCCTGTACCAGGGCATCCATAGCAGTTGCCGCTGCCACATGGGCAGGCAGGGTAGCCATCAGATCCGGATCCTCAATGGCATAGGCCGGAAGGATACAGTCATGCATGGGCACCAGCTTGTGGCCGGTGGGATCGGAGATCACCGCATTGCGAATCACCTCGGAGCCGGTGCCGAAGGTGGTAGGAATACAGATCATAGGGAAGGTATGCCAGGGAGTGGCCACATGGGGATCCAGCTGGAAGAGGATCTTCTCCAGCTCATCGATGGATTTGCCGCTGTCTCCCATCATAGCGATACCCTTGGCGCTGTCCATGGCAGAACCGCCGCCTACGGCGATGATAGCATCAGCACCCAGCTCCTGATACATGGGGAATCCTATAGTCTCAATATCCACCTGCAGGGGATTGGGCTTGATCTCGGAGAAAATCTTATATTCCAGGCCTGCATCCTCTACCGTCTTGATGATGGAGTCCGCACCCCCTGCTGCCAGAACGCCGGGATCGATGACCAGCAGAACCTTCTTCCAGCCCTCGGATTTGCAAATCTTTCCGATGACAGAGATGGAGCCGCTGCCGGAATATACGTAACCTTTCACGCCAAAGGGTCTATATTTATCAAGCTGTCTTTTTGTTGCCATATCTTCTGTTCTCCTTTTCTTTTTCTCTTCTAATGCTTCTCGGATTGCCAGATTGCCAGCCGTCCAGCAGCTTTCCCGTCAGACCTGGGGACCGTAGAAGTCCTTCATAATGATGACCTTCTCCTGCATCATTTCTCCCAGGGTAAGGAAGCCTTCCCTTCCCATGCCGCTGTGCTTGTAGCCGCCGAAGGGATGCATCATATTCCGGTAGGTGCCGGTTCCGTTGATAACCACACCGCCGGATTGAATAGCCCGGGCCATCCGCATGCCCCGCTTCCAGTCCTTGGTCCATACGCAGCCGGACAGGCCATAGCAGCTCTGATTGGCGATAGCCAGAGCCTCCTCCTCCGTATCAAAACCGCAGATAGGAAGCACCGGTCCGAAGATCTCCATATCCTTCATGATATCCATATCCTTCGTGACATCACCCAGAACCGTAGGCTCGATAAAGCAGCCCTTTCTCTTGCCGCCGGTCAGAACCTTGGCCCCCTGATCCACCGTCTTCTGAATCTGACTCTCAACCGTCTTGGCAGCCTTTTCAGAGATCAGGGGATTCATGGTCATGCCTGCATGCACCATCTTGGAGAAGTCCAGGTTCAGGAATTTCTCCACTTCTGCGTCATAATCCAGATCATAGCCCATATGGATGGTTTTGGTGAAGTTCAACACTCCCTGGGTAAAGGCCTCCTTCAGGGAATTATGAACGATAAATCTCTTGGGGGAAATGCAAATCTGCCCGGCGGAGTTCATTCTCCAGAAGGCTCCGTCTGCAATGGCCCGATCCAGGTCTGCATCCTCCATGATGATGAAGGGATCGTTTCCTCCCAGCTCCAAGGCACAAGGAGACAGCTTTCTGGCCATAATTTCCGCAATATGAACCCCTACATCCGTGCTTCCCGTCAGGGTAACCGCATTGATTCTGGGATCCTTGGTCAGATAATCTCCGATCTCTCCTCCGTTGCCGGTAATTACCTGGAGAGCATCTCCCGGAACACCTGCCTGCCACAGGAGCTTGCAGACCATGATAACAGCCAAGGGATTAGTAGTGGGTGGCTTTACGATCACGGCATTGCCCGCTGCCAACGCCGGAGCTGCCTTGTAGGCAAAGAGCATAATGGAGGCATTGAAGGGAACCACGGCCAATACGGTGCCTACTGGCTCGTAAGTCACCAGCTGCATATCCTGCTCCGTCTTGCCATCGTGACCGGCCTCAATGCCCGGAACCATGAGATGACCATTGTAGCGTTTCGCTGTCTCAAGATATCCATGGAAGAGCTGAGGAAGACCCTGAATCTGCATCAGACCGTTTCTGAGACTGCTTCCGGATTCCTTACATACGGTCGTCAGGATCTCCCTTTTGTTTTCCTCCAGAAGCCGATCGAATCTATTTAAAATCTCTTCCTTTTCCCGAAGGGGAATGGCCTGCCAGGATTTCTGACCTCTCACAGATGCAGCCAATGCCTGCTCCATATCCTCTTCTGTCGCTGCAGGAACTGTTCCGACCAGAGAACCGTCCACCGGACAGGTTACATCAATTGTTTTTCCATTGGACGCATCCACCTCGCGTCCGTCAATCAGCATCTTCATCTTCTTCTCCTTTCTTTATGCGTCCATCCATCTCTTGTATCCCTGGGGTTCTATGCCAAATCGCTCCAGGCATTTACAAGCCAAATGGTGTACCATGTCATCAATGCTTTCCGGATGATTGTAAAATGTCATAACCATGGGTAAAATATCAGCCCCCAGCTGACTGAGCTTCCACATATTCTCCAGGTGAATACTTCCAAAAGGGCACTCACGAACCAGGAGTACCAGCCGTCTGCGCTCCTTCAGCATGACGTCTGCAGCTCTGAGCAGAAGGGAATCGCTGTAGCCGCAGGCGATGCCCGCCACGGTTTTCATACTGCAGGGAGCAATGATCATACCGGCCGTACGAAAGCTTCCGCTGGCAATGGCACTTCCTATGGCATGTGTATCATAGACACAATCCGCCAAGGCCTCTATCTCCCGGACATCCAAGCTGCCTTCACAGCCAATCGTAACCCTTCCGCTGTCCGATATCACCAGATGACTCTCATATTCCTCCAGCTGCCGGAGAATTCTCAGAATCTCCACAGTCACCGGGATCCCGCTGGCTCCGCTGATCCCTACCACAATTCTTTTTTTCTCCATCATTCACCCATTCTCACATTTCTCAACCATGTTTTCGACCTCTATTGTGCTCTTTTTTCATTTTTTCTGCAATTCTCTTTTTTTAAAAAAAGCATTCCACAATAGAATAGGTTCCATAGTTGCTTTTTTCTATAATTACATCATAAGAGTAAGGGGAAAAGGAGGGTTTTTATGTGCACAATGCCCATAATTACAGTCCGGGTCAACCCGGACAGTCGCTACGAGATCATAAGTAGGGCAGTCCGCTGCGGATGTGATTGGAATGTCAGTGTCTGCGGCGGCAGCCTTCATCATATCGGAGCTGTGACCATATATTCCCCGGAAACCGCCTCCTGTCCGGAATCACCGGAGCTGAGTCTGTCCTTTCCGGGGCACAAGGATATCTTTGTCTCTCAACTCTTCGCCCGGGAATTCCTGCAGGCCTTCCATAGTCGGGTTGTGGTCAGTGCCGGCATCCATATCGACCATGCCACGCAGGAAGAAATCCAGCTCCTGATACAGAGCAGCAAGAAATGCTGCCAGCTTCTGCTGCAAGCCATAGCCCAGGGAGACTCCTCCTCCCTGCCCGGGGAGACCAGCAGGAGCTGATGCAGCCTTTCAAACAAACAAAAGCGGTTTCGTCGTCAAAATGACCAAACCGCTTTTCCTATATTGGTAAAATTCCGTTTTTTTGTTATACTATGTTTATTCTTAGTAACAAGAGCCCGCGATTACAGTGTCAAAAGTCTGAGCCCGCAACTTGCCATCATATCAACGTGGGAAGGGCTTTCTGTCCCCTGCGAAGACAAAAAAGGAGTGTCAGCATGAAATTGAGTATGTGGATGATTGCCAACCGGATCAGTACCCTGGAGCCAGAGCTTCACATTCGGGAGAATGCCCGGCCGGTGCTGAAAAGCGCACGTCTGGTTTATGCCACGGATTGCGCTGTCGTAACCGCCCAGGGAACCACCGTGATCTGCTACGATAATGAGAACAGCATCCTCCTCAAACGCATGTCCCTGACCCAGGGCTTTGAGCTCATCCAGGGGGTTTTTGACTTTTATCAGGATTGGCTCTATGATGTGAAGCGGGCCTTGGGATCCTTTCATTACCAGAAGGTCATCGACCTGTGCTGGACGGTATTCCACAATCCCATTCTTCTCTTCAATGGCAATCACCAGATCCTGGCCATGAGCGAGCAATACCTGGACGAGGAAATGGATGAGGAATGGGGCTACATCGAGAAATATGGTTATCCCTCCCTGGAGGGAATGAAGGAGCGGAGAAAAGGCCGCTTTCTCAGCGATATCGAACGGGCTCAATATTATCCCTGCGGCAACAATGTAAAATACGGCTCCCTGTCCAGTCCCATTCGCTTTCGGGATAAGATCTGCGGCCGCATCGTGGTCATGGAGCGGGATCGCCCCCTGAACGCCGGAGATGCTCAATTGATCAATCTGTTGGTAGAGGAGCTTCGGCTCCCCTTGGCTGAGCAATGTGATGGTTCGGAAACCGATGTGAATTTTGACTGCATCGGCAACCTGCTGGAGGGAAAGAATACCAATCCTCAAAGCCTGGCTCTGCAGCTGTCTGCCCTGGAGTGGAGAGTCCATGACACCTTCAAGCTTTCCAAGCTTTGTCTTCCCCATCCCCAGGAATTTCCCTTTTCCAAGGAGCAGATCATCATGGAAACAATTCGGCGGCAGATTACAGGCTGCTCCCTGTGTCGAGGCAGTTCCTGCCTCTATCTGATCCAGGATCTGGATCGTTTCCCCGAACAGGGCTCCCGAGACAACCTGACCCGGCTGATCCAATACAACCACCTATGTTGTGCGGAGAGTCTGCCTATCCAAGGGATCCACAATCTGCATTTTCTGCGGCAGCAGGCGGATTATGTCATGCAAAGAGTCGAGACCCTGCGCCAGGGTCAGAGGCCCCAGCCACACCAGGAGACAGACAGCCCTCCTGTTTTCTCCTTCTATCACTATGCCATCGACTATATCATTGCCTCCGGGGATCTGGAAAAAAGCATGTATGCGGTTCATCCCGGTCTTCTAAAGCTATGGCATAACAAGGAGAACGAGCAGGACGATCACCTCAATACCTATATCTGCTACCTGCGAAACGGCAAATCCCTCAAGAAGACGGCAGAGCAGCTCTACCTGCACCGAAACACTCTGGTCTATCGCCTCAATAAGATCAACGAAACCTTCTCCCTAGGTTCCGGAGACGCCTATACCGAGGATTATATCAATCTGTCCATTCGGGTATTGGAGATGATTGACCACTACCAAAAATACAGCCCCGGAAACTGCTAAAGCAGTCCCTGGGGCTGTATTTTGCGATCGGATCAGCGATCATGCATTCCTATATCAGAACATAATCTCCTGGGGCAGACGTCCTGCCTCAATTTCCTCCAGGCTGAAGCCGAAGTGCTCGCTGTTGTATCGATCGATCTCCTCCCCCAACATCTTGTATACCCCTGGGAATACAGAGCCTGGGCCTCCCTGGGCAATACAGGGGATGAAATACTTCATACCGCATTCCTCTACTGTTTTCTCAAGCACCTGCCGAATCTCTTCTCTGGACCAGCCCTCGTGATCGATGAGGCAGTTCTCAATGCCGCCCATAAAGGAGATCTGACCGCCATACTTCCGAATCAACTCTGGCAAATTGTTGGTAGAGAAGCATCCCTGCCAGACATCAATGCCCATCTCAATCATACAGGGCACCAAGGTGGCAGCATAGCTGTCGGAGTGGTGAATAATCACCTGAACCCCATGATCATGGTAATACTTGTAGATTTCCTTATAGGGCTCTACATAGAACTCCTCAAACATGCCCTTGGACATGAAGGTGGTATTCTGTCCTCCCCAATCATCATGGTGGAAGAGGGTATCCGGATGCAGCTTGCTGCAGATCAGCTCAGCCAGACCCAGCTCGTAATCCTTCAGATATTTGATCAGATCATGCATCTCGTCCGGATATTCCGCAAGATTCTGCAGGGTATTCACGATTTCCCCCAGGTGATGGCATTGCTCAAAGAGTCCCGGGGCAACGAAGGCAGCCTTCAAGGCCTTGCTGGTATCCACCGCATCGTATTGCTCCTTGAATATGGCCCAATGCTCCTCCGGCATGTCCAGAGTTGGGGCATGCACATAATCCTGCCAATGTTCGATATCCTTGATCACTACCTTATCCGGAGTATGTACCGGAAAGCCTCCCGGCACATTATTGGGGAAGCTATAGGTAACTCCCCAGGAATTCTTCCGATCCGGTTCGCCCTTCTGCAGGAAGGGACTTTGCAGAGCGGTGGGACTCATCAAAAGCTTGATAAATTCATATTGATTCACAAATCGATCCGGGTTGCCTCCCTGGATACACTCCAAAAAGTTCTCTCTTGCTGTTAACATACGAAGCTCCTCCTTTCCTATCTCCTTCGGATATCCTCCTCTGCCTGGGCTACTCGCTTAGAATCATTCGGCTATACTTATATACATAAGGTGCCAAACGTCCGTCTCCCATAAAATCTACCATGATCACCGGGCGGCTTCCCATCTCCGGTGCATATTTTTCAGCAAATCCCCTGGCGATCCGATCCACCTCTTCCTCAGACATGTCCGGACTGGTGGCAGGCGGATAGACGCCAAACATAATCTTATCTCCATACTGGGCGCGGAGACTATCCACATCATTCACATCCTGGGGCATCCAAATATCCACTCCCGCCTCAATCATACAGGGAACCAGCATTTCGTTCTTACCGCAGGAGTGCTGTTCAAACCACAGTCCCTTGGAATGGCAGAAGTCCGCCAACCGCTTCAGATAGGGAACCAGCATCTCCCGGCAGGTTGCCTCGGAGAAGAAGGGTGCCCGCTGAGAACCCCAATCATCGTGGAACATGACCCCGTCGATGGTCAGACCCTCCATGTAATGGGTGATCATAGCTTCATACATATCACACAATTTGGCAAACAGGGCATGAATGGCATCCTTTTGCTCCTCATCTATGATGGCTACCGCGGCATTTTCAAAATCCATAAAGGAAATCAGACGTTCGAAAAGTCCATTCTGAAAGGTAATATGATAAGCTCGTTCCGTCTGATTCAAGGGGGCGTTCAACTCTGCACAAGCCTTCCAATCCATGGCCTCCACATCCGGAAAATGAATTACCTCCGGCCAGTCATTCACATCCTCCAGCATAGGCTTCCCCGGCCGAACCATGGAGCCTCCGGTTACAGGCACATAGACCCACTCTACACCAAACAGATCCGGCCCGCCCTTTTCCTCATCCGAATAGAGGGGACCCAGATCCATCACCTCTGCACGGGCAATATGATCCTTGTTGACCCGAGACTCTACGGACAGGAAATCCGTAAAGCTGGGAATCCACATAGCACTCCCATCCCGCCGCATACAGGCGTTCACGTTTTCACGAACCGTGATAGGAGTCTTATACTTGAGAGCAGGTCCCCCAAAAAACATGCTTGTGTGAATATGTTCCCCAACTACGGTGAGCTCATCTTCTGAAAAAGGAATCTTTGCCATTGTATCACCTCCTCCCTGGCTATTTCTTAACGGCTGTACCGTATCCGGGATGCCTTGTAGAGTTCCTCCCGGAAGGCAGGGGTCAGCGTGCCGGGTGCATTGTAGAAGGCTGAGAAGACACATACCTTCCCTTCCTTGGTAAATCTCTCTACGAAGCGACGCGCCGCTGCTCTTTGCTCTTCTTCGCTGGCCGTCTGCGGATCCATGGGCTCCGGATCCACCGCACCGATAGCTACGCGTTCCCCATAGGTTTCATAGAGCTGCACGGTATCGTTCATAGGCATAGGCAGCCATCCGTCAAACCCGGCTTCCGCAATCACATCACACCGATCCTCGATATGACCGCAGCTGTGCAGGTTGCAGAACTTGCCCAGTCCATGCACGTGGTCCACGAATCTCTTCATCTCCGGCAGGAAAATCTCTCGAGCAGCCTCGTCTGAGAAGAAGGGTGACTTCTGGGAACCCCAGTCATCATGAATCTCAATTCCATCCAGATCGTAATATTTCACACACTTATCCACCAAGTCAATATAGAGATCCGTCAGCTTATGCACCAATTCCTTGATGTCATCGATCTGGTCTTCGTCGATGAGGGCAACCGCCGCCCCCTCAAAATCAAAGAAGGAGATCAGGCGCTCAAACCAGCAGCCATTGAGGAGGGTGATGACATTGGCCTTGCCATTGGACAGATAGTCCTTGTTCATACTGGCGCTGCCTTCCCAATCCCAGCTGTCGATATCAGGAAATACCACCTTCTCTCGCCACTCGCTGGCATGCTCCAGTAGGGGCTTTCCGGGCTTGACCATGGAGCCCCCGGCCACATCAATATAGACCCATTCCACCCCAAACATATCCGGACCGCCAAACTTCTCCCTAGGATAGGGCTGGCCTTCAAAGACAAAGCCTCTGGCTCCATTATCCGGGATCACCGAGGGGGTGAAGGTATTACACTCCACGTCTGTCAGAATCCACCAGGGCTTCTTGTCCCGATAAGTAGCTACAACAGCCTCCCGCATGGAAATCGGGAAATTATATACCGGAATCATCTCTCCGAAGAATCCCGGAAACTCTTTCACAATCTTTAATTCCTCTTCTCGAAACTCAGGTCTGCTCATTCAAATATCCTCCGCTTGTCCTCTTCTCCGCTTGTTTTCTCCGCTTGATAGAACCGTTTTTTGTTGTCATGGGAATCAAAGTTCCCCCAGACTCATCCGCATAAAATGCCCTTATGCTGGCTTCTTGGTCTTAAATACATAGATCGGGATTGCGGTAACCGTACAAATGACGGCTCCCACCGTACCAACCAGGAACTTGTAATGGACATCTCCGCCATCTCCACATACAAGCTTGGTGATAAAGGCAATGACGTAGATAGCAATAAACATACCTACATTCATAAAGCCCGAATAAATGGACATAGCCTTGGAATAAAGATTGGGAGGAACAACCTCCGACAAATGGTTGATAATGTAGGGATTGGCTGCGCTCATAGCAAATCCGGCCAGCACACCTGCGATATAGATTCCCATAATATTGGTTGTCATAACCAGGGGCAGGTAGAGTCCAAGAGCCGTCAAGGCCATGGCAAAGGGCACCGTCCACCGCTTCAGGATCTTGGAATATGCCCCAAACAGGGCTCCTGCAACCACACCGCCGACAGTTACCAGACTGGCGGCGATGCCGGATTCTGCAGAGGTTCCCAGCTGATAACGAGTGATAACATATTCAGACACATTCAATCCATACACATACATGAACATAAACCAGAAGAGATAATGGATAGAAATCACCCAAACAATAATGGGCATCTTGCCTGCAGGGGCTTCCTCCTGACCAGCTCCTCCTACCGGTTGCTTGCTTCCTTCCGGCTTTCGATTGGGAAGGCATACAATTTCAAGGATAATAAAGAGAACAATGATGAACCACAGATAGTAAGCATGTCTCCAATGGTTCACGGCAAGGAAACCACCCACTGTGGTAAAGAACACGCCTCCCAGACTCATGGTGGAGACAGCTATGCCAAGGATACCCTTTCTCTTTTGCTCATTCGGCACCGCATCCAGCAAAAGCACACCCAACAGGGTATTACAGGAGCCCTGACCAAAACCTGCCAATGCCGCTCCCACCAGAAGCACATAGATGGGTGCTGTTCCACCCAGAAAACAGAAGATGGCCGCATAGATCACCAGACAGGTCTGGCTGAAAATCAAAAGCTTCTTCGCCGAGATTTTCGTATTCAAGGTTCCTACAAAGAAGGCATAGATCATGGCTACCAGAGATGGCATTGTCATGATCATACCAACGGTTGTCGTAGAAACGTTGGAATAAGACTGCATGATATAGGCAATAATGCCTAATGTCATATTAGAGGGCATCGCACCCAGACAAAAGGCAAAGATACCTGTTAAAGCTTTTTTATTCGTTGCTTGTTCCATACAATGGCTCCTTTCTTGCTTGACTGCCGATGCAGCCGCCCCAATACACCAAATAGGCCAATACAAAATATACCAATACAAACTTCAAGTCCTATTGCAGAAATATTCTATCCTTCTCCTTCCATACACCTCCCTACTTGGTTTTTCCCATAAATCAATTTGTGCCGCAGAACCAACTGTATAAATTCACAAGGCTCATCCTGATCGTTGATTCGAGTTTCAATACTGTAACCATATTATATACATAAAATTTTTATAAATCCTGTATGCGAAGTACAAATCCCCTGCCTTCATCCTCTGAAATTTTAGTACTCTGGTACAAAATTTTTCTCCGTACTCACTCTCACTCCTCATACCCATACACCTTCCGCCCATACCAATGGGCCTCATCTCGTATGATCCTCTTCACCTCCGGGAGCACCGGGTCATCGGCGTAGCTGATGGGCCAGCTGGCGAAGGCATAACCGCCGCCGGGGGCGTATCTGTCTATGGTATCCCGGACTCCCTGACGCAATGCCTCTTCGTCATATTCCGGATAATGGGGAGGAATTTTATTGCCCCAATCCCAGCCGCCGACGACTCCCAGACGCCCTTTATACTTTTCCTTGATCATCAAGAGGTCATTGGTTTCCTGGGTAGGCTCCACAATGGCTACACCAAAATTCACCATGTCATCCAGGAAGAGCTCAAATTTCCCACAGATATGGAAAATAATAGGAATTCCCCGATCAATAGCGGGCTGGGCCATACGCTTGTAGATGGGCAGGAAGACCTGTCGGTAGGTCTCCAGAGAGAAAAATGGGGTTTCCTTGGCGCAGGTGTCATCCAGCATGTACCAGAGATCCGGCTTGTAGACATCAATATACTTCTGGTAGTAGGGCTCCAGGAAATCAACCATATAATGAAGCAGGCTGAGAACCTCCTCCGGATCCGAATAAAGAGCCATGAGGCCTCCGGTGAATCCCATCATGCTGACCAATTGCTGGAAGGGCATCAGGGAGGGACCTGTCTTCACTGCCGTTTGACTCCGATCTACATGAAAGAACTCCAAATCCTTTTTGTATTGTTCTTCCCAATCAATCTCCTCCGGTCTGGGCACCTGCGGGCAATGCACTACATTTCTCCACTCATCGATATCCGGAAGAATGGTGAACCGGGTATCCGGCATCGTGGCATTGGCTGTCCCCTCGGTAGCCTTGTAAGGAACCCCCCACATATCCCGTCCGCCATCCATGAACATGTGAGTTTCTCCAAATACATTGGGATTCAGCATCGTGTCCGCTGCCTCACCCTGATAATCCTCCCCCATCATCGTGAAATAGGGAACATAATCCGGATGTCCGCCATAGGCAATCTTCAGAAAATTCTCTTTTGGGGTAATTTTTGCCATGTTTTTCCTCCTTACGGGTCATCAAACCCCCATGCTGCACGCTGTTCCGCGCCAACAGGAAAACTGACTGCTCCACTCCACGCGCGCAAGCCGACTGCTCCGGACCTGCGTACACCGTGCTCCGTACAGGGGGCTCCCGCAGCTGCAGCCAGTATCTCAAATAAGGTCATTTCCGCTTGACTTTTGAGACTATTTTCGGTTTCTGTCTCTACTATACATAATTTTCCTTCTCAATTCCTGTATCTCAAATACAAAATTTTCCTTCTCCTACGACACCGTTTTGGTACTAAGATACAAAAAATCCCTGTGGAAAAGAATGAAA
Organism: Coriobacteriaceae bacterium; assembly: GCA_963649395.1. Classification (GTDB taxonomy): domain Bacteria; phylum Bacillota; class Clostridia; order Lachnospirales; family Lachnospiraceae; genus Scatomonas. Next base: position 18,401 of record CAVJHW010000004.1, read on the forward strand.
TTCTTCCCATTCCTTTCCACAGGGATTCTTTATAACCTTTTACCTTGCGCAACCGGATGCTGTACTACCTACATCCATGCCCTCTTCGCACCACCGCCTGCACCCTTCCCGCCAGCATCCCGATCAAGCCCCCCGCCACCACTCCTGCCACCAGAAGGGGCGGAAAATACCAGCCCAGATGGACATTGCCCAGAATTACCATGGCCGTCAGTAGCTGCCCCACATTGTGGGCCACGCCTCCTGCGATGGAGATTCCCGTCATCGAGAAGCCCTTAATTCTTTTTAACAGCAACATAACCAGAAAACTCAGCAGCCCTCCTGCCAGGCTATAGGCCAGGGACAGGACATTTCCAAAGAGGAGCCCCGTCAGGCAGATGCGGCTGATCAGAACCGCCAGAATCTGCAAGGGCGGCAAAAATGCCAAGCCTGCCACCACCACCAGATTGGCCAGTCCCAGCTTCACCCCCGGAATTCCAAAATTCAAGGGAATCAGACTTTCCACATAAGAAAAGATCATAGCCAGCCCGATCAGGCAGGCAGAATAAGCCACTCTCCTTGCCGCCTTCACGTAACCTCACCTGCCTTCCTCTACCCCGTTACGGCATCCACCTCCGGATCCTCCCCCGCTGATCCCCCTTCTGGTGTCTCCTCTTCCGGCAATCCCTCTTCTTTGCTTCCCCCCTCGGTAACTCCTCCCTCCGGAGATTCCTCCCCCCTGGTTCCCCCTTCCGGAGCTTCCCCTTCTGCCTCCCCCTCTACCGTCGCCGACAGGCGATGAGGCAGACAGACAATCGATTGCCCCTTTTTATGGATTTTCCCTTGTTTCACACAATATTGATCCGGGCAGTCCGCCTCCTCCATGTAGGCCTGGCCCTCCCGAATCACAATCACATTGACGCCCCTCTCCTGCTCGATGGAAATGACCCCATCCTCCGCCAGGGAATAGACCCCATAGACCTCCCCATCCACCAAAACCCGCAGGGTACCCCCCTCCCGGCTTCCTGTCATTTTCATAAAAATAAAAAACACCAGCGCCACCAGCAGGATCCCCCCCGCCAGTAGAATATCTTTCTTCTTCATAATCCCCCCTTAAAAGCAGTGGATAGTGACCAGGGGATAGTGGCCAGGGAGGCAGTAAATAACTCGTAGTGACCCGTGGCCAGTGGCCAGGAGCAGCGCCCACTGATCACTAACCCCTAGCCACTGACCACTAGCCACTGCCCACTGACCACTAGCCACTAACCACTGACCACTGACCACTGACCACTGACCACTGCCCTCACCCACTGACCACTAACCACTAACCACTGCCTTACCCACTAGCCACTAACCACTGACCACTGCTCTCACCCACTGACCACTGCTCTCACCCACTAACCACTAACCACTGACCACTAACCACTGACCACTAACCACTGACCACTGCCCTTACCCACTGCCTTCACCCACTGACCACTTCCCAGTCGCAGTCGGTAGTGAAATCCTCTGCGATTCCGGCTGTCACATAGACCTTTCGGTCCTCGGTCATGAGTATCATGTCAAAGTCCTCGCCTCGTTCCCGGCGGCTTTTCCAGTAGCTTTCTGCCTGGTCCAGGCCCATGACGAAGCAGGCGGTGGACAGGCCGTCGGCCAGGGTTCCGTCTCCCGAGACGATGGTAGCCGAGACCAATCCGCTGTCTGCCGGATAGCCGGTGGCGGGATCCAGAATATGATGGTAGATCTTGCCATTTTCCTCGAAATATCTCTCGTATCCTCCCGAGGTCACTACGGCCTTGTCCCTTACCTGCAGGATGCCCAGATAGTTCTCCGGATTGTCAGGATCCTTCACAGCCACCCGCCAGAGGCTCCCATCCGGCTTGCTTCCCAGGGTCTGGACATTTCCACCCAGATTGACCATAGCACTGGTGATGCCGCAGGCTTGGAAAATGTCTATCAATCGGGCGGAAGTATATCCCTTGGCAATCCCGCCGAAATCCATCTCCATCCCTTCCAGGCCAAATTGCACCCTTCCTTCCCCTTCTGAACTGTCGTCAGCCTCGAGCGCTTCCGATGTCCCGGCGATGTCCGTACCTCCCGGAGATTTTGTCTCCTTCTCCTCATAGTGGATCTTCCCTGCATCCACCAGGGGAAGCAGCTCCTGGATCTCTTCCTCTGTCGGTACCCTATGTTCTCCTCCGTCGAAGCCCCAGGCCTTCACCAGGGGGTAAATGGCAATGTCAAAAGTTCCCTCCGTGGACTCCCACAGTTCCAGGGATCTCTTTACCAATGTATTCAAATCCCCTGTCACATCGCCTCCGCCCTTTGCCTTTATTTCCGCCAGCTGGCCGGTGGAATTCTGGGCAGACAAAAGGGCATCCAGGCGATAGATTTCCTTCTCCGCCTGGTCTGCCGCCTCCTGCCCCACCTCAGCATCCCCATAAATCGTCAAGGTCATGTAGGTATCCATGGCGTAGATCTCCCGTGTGGTAGTCGTTGGATCCCTTGTCTGGTCCTCTGTTTGATCCCTGGTTTTCTCCTGGGTTTGATCTTTTGTCCCCTCTCCTGCCTCCTTCCCTGTTTGGCTTCCTGCCTCCTCTCTTGTTTCCTTCTCTGCTGAATCTGCTTCCAGAAAACCTGAGTCGGCACAGCTCGTCATAAAAAGGACGAACAGAAGGAACAGGCATAGATTCCTATATACTATTTTCTTTTGTCTCATAAATAATCCCTTTTCCCTTTGCCAAACACATTTTACCACAGAATCTCTTTCTTTGGTACATCCAACTTCAGTTGAACGATTTGGCATTCTTCCGGCTGATGTGACGTTAGAGGAAGCGAAGGAAGGCTGAACCGATATGAGAGCTGTCACGGATACCTACGTCATCATGGACGCACTGTAAATCCGCGAACCCTCCTGCAAGGATGCGCAGTCGATTTTTCTGCTCTTCTCTCCCTTATCAGTTTCCTCTGCATCTTCCCTTCAGACAGGCATATCTCGGATTTTCCCTTTGACTCCCAATTCTGCTTTATGCTACAATACAAATGGAAGAAAATGGAAGGAGGCTTATACGGCTGAGATTAATAGGATAAAGCAGGATTCCATACTCAAGGAATTCTGGAGAAAGAACCATCATTTTTCGGATCTATTCAACGCTGCATTGTTTGGAGGAAGATCTGTGATAATGCCTGCGGATCTGGTAGAAGCAGATACGGATCTGTCCTCTGTATTGAAATTCAATGGACATGCGGAAACTATTCAAAGAGTCTTCGACGTAGTGAAGAAGACAGCCCACGGCATTGATTTTGTAATTTGGGGAATAGAGAATCAGGCAAATGTACACTATGGAATGCCCTTGCGGCAAATGCTGGGAGATGCCCTCACCTATCTCAAGGAATATCAGGAGATCGCTGCCACGAACAAGAGGGAGAAGAATTATTCGTCTTCTTCTGAGTTCTTGTCTCACATGAAGCGCACAGACCGCCTTCATCCTGTCATCAGTCTCTGCCTTTATTATGGGGAGACAGCCTGGGACGGTCCCCAATCTTTGACTGATATGTTGTGGATTCCCGAAGAACTCAAAAATCTGGTTTCTGATTACAGGATGAATTTGCTGCAGCTGCGTGATAGCGAGGTCTTGCACTTCAGTGACCCGGATGTACATACTTTGAAAGCCCCGGACGGCAGACACAAGCTGTGGGATGCTTGCATACCACAGCTTGTGGATATCGGACGGGCAAGCCGGTATCTGCAAGTAGGGCGATAGCCCGGATTGCAGATACCGGCGGCGACTGCGGGAGCACGTAGTGCGGAGCAGTCGGCTTTCATGCGTAGTGGTGCGGAACAGCGTGCAGCATAGGTGATTACGAGGGGATTGAAGCTCTCTACCGGCATCGCAATCTTTCCACGGAGGTCGGCTTGGTCATCGGGGCCATTACAAACTCGCAGCAACTGATTGATTATTCCTTACGTTCCAAACGAGAAGGAGGTGAATTAAATATGTGTACCGCATTGGAGGAATTAAGGAAAGAAGGCATAGAGGAGGGCAGAGAGAAGGGCATGAAAGAAGGCATTAAAGAAGGCATTAAAGAAGGCGAAGTCAAGGGGGCGATCCGAACCTGCCGTCAGGTCGGACTGGATCGGGAAGCTACCCTTGCACTCCTTGCCAGGGAATTCGCCTTATCAAGGGAGAAGGCCGCTGCCAGCCTGGAGAAATACTGGTAGAGCCAACCCTCTCTAAGGCCTAGTCTGCCACGAAGGGGAAAAAAGGAGAATACTACTGTTATGCGCATAAACAGAGCCGCCTTGGAGGTTATCGTCTCCGGGGCGGCTCTGCTCTTCTTTTGTTCTTCTTTTGTTCTTCTTTTCTTTTTCGCCTGCTTTTCTCCCGCCATTGGCATTTTCCTGCAGCTAAACTCCCGACTTAGCTTAGCATCATCCTGTCATTGGCGAATTCCTCTCCCGAGGCCTGCTCGAACTTCTCCAGCAGCTGGGAGACCTTCAGATTCTTCTTCTCTTCTCCTGCCACATCATAGATGATCCGTCCATCGTGCATCATAATCAGGCGGTTGCCCATGCGGATGGCATCCTTCATATTGTGGGTAATCATGATGGTGGTCAGTCTGTTCTCGTCTACGATCCTCTCCGTCAGATCCAGCACTTTGGCCGCCGTCTTGGGGTCCAAGGCCGCCGTATGTTCGTCCAGAAGGAGGAGCTCCGGCTTGCGCAGGGTAGCCATGAGAAGGGTCAGTGCCTGTCTCTGACCCCCGGACAGGAGGCCAACCTTACTGGTCATTCGAGTTTCCAGACCAAGACCCAGACTTTTCAGGGCTTCCTTGTATTTTTCCTTTTCATCCTTGGTAATGGCCCATTTCATGCCCCGCTTCTGCCCACGGCGATAGGCCAGAGCCAGATTCTCCTGAATCTCCATATCAGCGGCGGTTCCCATCATAGGATCCTGGAAGACCCGCCCCAGAAAGACGGCTCTCTTGTGCTCCGACCAGCGGGAGATATTCTCTCCGTTGAGAATAATCTTGCCCTTGTCAATGGGATAAACGCCGCAAATCATATTCAGCATGGTGGACTTCCCTGCTCCGTTGCCGCCGATGACGGTAACGAAATCTCCGTCGCTGAGGCTCAGATTCAGACCGTTCAATGCCTTCTTCTCATTGACAGTTCCCATGTTGAAGGTCTTTTCTACATTCGAGATGATCAGCATCAATTTTTGCCCCCTTCCGTATAGGAACGCTTGATCCTGCCCTTTTCCAGAAGAACCGGAATCGCCAGGAAGACAGCCACCACGATGGCCGAGATCAGCTTCAGGTCATTGGCATTGAGGCCCAGCCACAGCACCACCTGCAGCACCAGATAATAGATCACGGCTCCTATGGCCACAGCCAGAAGGCGGGTGGCAAAATTCTTGCAGACCTTGCCAAATACCACCTGGCCGATGATAACAGCTGCCAGGCCGATTACGATAGCTCCACGGCCTGCCTGGACATCGGCAAAGCCCTGGTATTGAGCGTAGAGCCCACTGGAGAAGGCTACGATTCCATTGGACAGCATCAACCCCAAAATCTTGCAGAAATTGGTATTGATCCCTTGCGCGCAAGCCATTCTCTCGTTGGCACCGGTGGCACGCACGGAGCAGCCCAGCTCTGTGCCGAAGAACCAATAAAGGGCAGCGATGACAATGACAATCACAATAGCTGTCACTACCAGAGTATTCTTGTAGAAGGGAACCCCCTTGATAAAACGCAGGGACACCAGCAGGTCGTACTTATCCACACTGATAGCCATGTTCGATGCATTTCCCAAAATGCGCAGGTTAATGGAATAGAGACCCAGCTGGGTCAGAATCCCTGCCAGAATTGCCGGAATTCCCATGGCGGTATGCAAAATACCCGTCACCAGTCCTGCCAGGAGACCTGCCGCGAAGGAGAACAGGAGCGCCACGCCCACCGGATAACCCTTCAGCATCATAACAATGCAGACTGCTCCGCCTGTAGCCATGGTGCCATCCACGGTCAGATCCGCAAGATCCAGAATCTTATAAGTGATATAGACGCCGATTGCCATAATGCCCCAGATCAAACCCTGGGCACAAGCTCCCGGCAATGCATTGAATAGTTTTACGAGTTCCACAACATTTCCTCCATATACATTTTTAAGGACTGCCGCATTCCTGCATATGCGACAGCCCTTTCCGGCAATCCTACTTTGAAAGCGGCAGCTGGGGAAGCACGAAGTGCGGCTCAGCTGGCTTTCATGCGTGGCGGAGGCGGCACCAGCCGCCATGGGGGTTTATCTCCTTATTCCTCAATAGCTTCATAGTCTGAAGGAACAGTAACACCCAGCTCCTCACATCTGGAGGCCACATATTGCTTGGTTACATTGGCCGCATATTCGATGGGCATCTCGGACACATCTGCTCCGTTTTTCAGAATGTCTACTGCCATCTCTCCTGCCTTCTGTCCGATCTCATAGTAGCTGATGGACAGGGTTGCAACGCCGCAGCCTGCACAGATACCTTGCTCACCGGCGATAATAGGTACCCCGGCCGGCAGGCATACATTGTTGATTACCTCCGTATTAGAGGCAGCCGCATTGTCGGTAGGAATATAGATTACATCACACTCAGAGGAAGCACTGGTGGCTACCGATGCGATGTCGTTGGAATCTGCAAAGGTATAATTCTTGCAGCTGTATCCCAAATCCTCCAGGTAACCGGTGATGGTCGTTGCCTGATAAGCGGAGTTAGCCTCTGCAGAACAATAGAGAACACCTACATTCTTGGCATCCGGGAAGAGCTCTTTCAGCATAGCCGCCTGCTCATCCAGAGGAGCCAGGTCAGCCGTACCGGAAATATTGGTTCCCGTCACGCCGGTCCAGTCATCAATATCCAGGGCGGTGGCATAATCGGTGATGGAAGTTCCCAGAATTGGGATCTCATTGGTAGCTGCCGCTGCTGCCTGCAGGGAAGCCGTAGCATTGGCCAGGATCAGGTCCACATCATTGGATACAAAGGTATTGACGATGGTAGCACAGGTGGCGGAATCACCGGATGCGTTCTGCACATCCACCTTTACATGATCCTCTCCCAGTCCTTCCGTCACAGCATCGATAAAGCCCTGGGTGGCAGCGTCCAGAGCCTCATGCTGTACCAGCTGGCAGACACCAATATGATATACCTTGCCATCTTCCTCGCCCTCTGCGGAAGAAGTATCCGCGGAACTGCTCGCCTCAGAAGCAGATGACTTCGAAGTATCCGATGCTGCAGATGCACTGCTGTCAGAACTCTGTGAACCACAGGCAGCCATGGATGCCGCCAGCATCATGGCGCTTACAAATGCGATAGCCTTTTTCATAATAATCCTCCTATGTAGTTTGACGCTTTAGCGTTCTAAACTTTAATGTAACAAACAAATTGTAGCTCATGTTTCTGCGTTTGTCAAACCATTTTGGAGAAAATCTAGGCAATCGCTTTTCGAGCTGTTCAAAAAGTGACGGGCAGGAGCACCGGTGGGGCGGGGGCTTCCCCCCTCCCGCTCACGAACACGAGTCAAGGTTTTACTCCAGCAGCTTCTTCAGCTCGTCCATAAAGGTATTGACGTCCTTGAACTCCCGATATACCGAGGCGAACCGCACATAGGCCACCGGATCCAGATCCTTGAGATGGTCCATCACCAGCTCCCCGATGACTGTACTGGGAATTTCCTTGTCCTCTCGATTGAAGAGGGAGTTCTCTACCTTGTCCACCAGCTCACTGACGCTCTGGGCGGATACGGGGCGCTTATGACAGGCCCGAAGCACGCCTGCTTCCACCTTGGAGCGGTCATATTGCTCTCGATTCTGGTCTTTCTTGATGACGATGAGGGGAATGGTCTCCACCTTCTCATAGGTGGTGAAGCGCTTGCCGCACTCATCACACATCCGGCGGCGGCGGATGGCATTGTTGTCCTCCGCCGGCCGCGAATCTACCACTCTTGTATTATCCTGGTTGCAAAAGGGACATTTCATAGGTTTTCCTCACTCTCCCCGGAAGCGGATCTCTCCTGTCGTCTCGTCCATGCTCTCTATGATAGCTAGGGACTCCACTCGGATTCCATCCTGGCGCAGCTGACGCCCGCCGGACTGCTGGCCTTTCTCGATGGCAATTCCCACTCCCTCCACCGTCGCACCAGCACTTTGGATCATGTCTATCAAGCCTCGAACGGCACAGCCGTTAGCCAGGAAATCATCGATGATCAGCACATGGTCGCTGGGCTGGATGTATTTCTTAGATACGATCACATCATAGACCCGCTTGTGGGTGAAGGATTCCACCTTGGTGGAATATACCTCGCCATCTATATTGATGCTCTGGGTCTTCTTGGCGAAGACCACGGGCACATGAAAATGCTGGGCCACAATACAGGCAATCCCGATGCCGGAGGCTTCGATGGTCAGGATCTTGTTAATCGGAGCATGGGCAAAAAGTCTCTTGAATTCCCTGCCCATCTCGTTGAAGAGCTCCACGTCCATCTGGTGATTGAGAAAGCTGTCTACTTTTAATACATTTCCTGCTTTTACGATTCCATCCTTGCGGATTCGATCTTCCAATATCTTCATCTGTCTGTCCACCCTTTTGCAAATGTCTATTTAAGCCAGCTTGGATCCGCAATTGGGACAGAACTTGGCTCCCTGGGTCTTGGTTCCGCAATTGGGGCAGAATTTGGGAACCTGACCCTCCCCACCTGGCTCTTGAGAAGCCTGGGGCTGCTGCATCTGCCCTTGCTGTACCTGCTGCTGATCCTGCTGTTGATTCTGCATCTGCTGCGGACTGCCGTAGCTCGCCTGCTGGTACTGGGGCTGACCGCCATAGCCGGATGTCTGCTGATACTGAGGCTGGCCGCCGTAACCCGGTGCCTGCTGATATTGAGGCTGGCCGCCGTAGCCTGACTGCTGATATTGGGGCTGACCATAGCCCGGCATCTGCTGATATTGAGGCTGACCGCCGAATCCTTGCATCTGTCCCTGCATCTGGTTGACCATCTGCTGTCCCATAGCCATTCCCACTCCCATACCGGCCATGGTTCCTGCCATATTGCCGGCGGCGGAATTGCCATTAGACAGGGCATCTGTCATGGCTACCTGCTGGTACCTGCCCATATCACCGATCATGCTCTGGGAAGCCACCTTCTCTGCCATCTTCTGGATCTCCTCCGGATAGCTGACATTGGAAATGACAAAGCCCGGGATTCCGATGCCGATCTTCTGCATCTCCATATCCAGATCCTCGCAGATTCCCTTGGAAATGTCATAGGCATTGGCCTGCAGGTTGAACATATCCTTGCCTTCCCGAACGATCCACTTCATCAGCAGCTGGTCCAGCATAGATACCACCCGCTCCTTGACATCATCAATGGTAAATTGCTGGCGGATACCGGCAATCTTGTCGATCAGAACGCTGTGATCCGCGATCTTGCACTGAAAGGTGCCAAAGGCTCGGATGGGCATACCGCCCGGCAGGTTGGGAGCCGGGATATTGATGGCACTCTTGGTCCCCCATTTCACCGTCATTTCCTTGGTATTGATGAAAAGAACCTCAGCCCGAATGCCGCTGTTGAAGCCGAATTTGAAGCCCTTTAAGGTAGACAGGAAGGGAACGATCTGGGACTCGATGTCGAAGCTGCCTTCATCCTGGAAAATGCCCTCCACCTTGCCGTTGTACAGGAAAATGGCATCCTGACCGGGACGAATAATCAGGCGGCTGCCCTTCTTAATCTCCCGATTGCTCCACTTCCAGAAGAGCACATCATCCCGATACTCCTCCCATTCCACTACATTTGCAAATTGATTGCTGAACAAACCCATATCTTATATCCTCCTGCTCCTATCTCCGGAGAAGTCATTGACTGCTTCCGCCGTCAATTCTTTTCGTCTCTTACCACTCGAATACCTGGCTGGAAGTTACCGGTTCCCAATCTTCCTCCGGCTCCGGAGCTGCCTCCTTCCAGGCCTGCCCATAGGTCTCTGTCTCTGCATCCAGGGTCCAGGCCTGACCATAGATTCCTGCTTCTGCCTTGGCCGTCAGGGCCTGCCCATAGGTCTCCTCTATCGTATATCCCGGTTCCGGATCCGGCAGATAGGCAGAACCGCTGCCTTCATTGCCCCACAGCAGCCAATAGATCAGGATGAAGGCTGCCACAGCTCCGGCCGCCAGAAGAATGATCTTAGCAGGACTCTTGGGATATCCGCCCCGGATGCTGCCAGTCTGACCATTGATCAGAACGGTATATTGCTTGCCCTTGAAATCATAGGCCGTGGAATAAATAGGCAGGATCAGCTGCTTGTAGGTCTCATCACTGTACTCCGGCCGCAGGCGCACGTCCCGCACGGAATCAAAGCGCCGCAGGACATCCTGCTCTGCCATCTGATGCAGAGTATGCTCCATCTTCTGCCGGGCTTCCTTATGGGCATCCTGCAGGTCTCTGCTGCAGCATTCAGCCTCGTATCCGGAGAAATATTCCGGAGAATAGGAGGCAGCCTTGTCTGTCTGGAAGGGCTCGATGCGGGCCAGCAGGCTGCTGTCCAGCTTCTGGGAAGCTCGCACCAGGACGTCATCAAAGAAATTGTTGACAGTACCGCTGGTGAAATACCAGTCGGTATGGGTTCTGGTTCTGGTCTCTCCGTCTTTATCCTTATAGGTCTCAGTACGGGTTCGTCCGCCCTGGGCAGTATAATAACATTTGGCCTGGGCATCAAAGGTCCAATAGGGCAGGTAAACTCCCTGCAGTTTCCCCCTTTGATAAAGATTCTTCAAAGCCCCCGGTGCCAGCCACCGCTTCTTAATCCAGTCCCGGAAGATCTCTCCCACCCGATTCTGGTCGATCTGGAAGGGAATAACCCCGTCCGGTATCACTACGTCCTCCTGCTTGTCCGCCAATACATAGGTGCTGCCGCAATAGGGGCATTCGGTAGCCGTACAGGTGGCCTCCACCTCTACCTTGGCCCCGCAGCTCTTACATTCCATGGTATGAGAGGTCTTCTCCGTCACCCGGATCTTATTCATGCTGGCTCGGTTTAAGGTATGCTCCACCACCTTGCTCTGGTCATTGATAATGGGTATGACCGTGCCACAATTGGGACACTTCAGAGCCTGGGAAGCTGCATCAAATTCCATGGTGCCTCCGCACCCGCTGCATTTATAAGTCTGTTCGCTCATAATCTAAATCCTCATGGCTGCCTGGGCAGCCTCCGTCCCTGTCTCTTTGCTTAAAGATCTCCCTACATTCCCATCTTCTTCTTCAGGGCTTCCAGCTCGTCATCCACCTCTGAAGTGGCACCTGAGTCATACTTGCTCTGGAGATCCTCGATGCTGACATCCTCAGCCGAGGGAGCGTTCAGCTCTGCCATGGCATTGGCCTCATCCAGCATCCGGTCTGCTTTCGCCTCCATCCGGTCAAAAGCGGAGAATCCGTCCGTCATGCTGCTGGCCTTCCCCACCTTGGAGGTCAGGTCATTCATCCTCTGCTGCGCCTTGGCCGCTGCCACCTTGGCCTTGATGGATGCCTTGCGGTCGTTGAGGCTGGCAATATCCTTGGTCAGCTTGTCATGCATTTCCCTCATCTTCTCTGCATTGGCGGCTGCCGAATCCGCTGCCTGCTGCAAAGTAGCCTGGGTCTTGGTCAGCTGAGCCTTCTTCTCCAGGAACTTACGGGCATCTCCCTCATTTCCCGCCATCAGAGCCTTCTCTGCATACTTCTGCATCTTCTCAATCTCGGCATTGCACTCATCCAGCTCCCTCTTGGATCTGGTTGCCTCTGCCATTACCGCTGCCGTCTCAGCCTTCACCTTGCCCAGATCACTCTCCATATCTCTCAGATATTGATCTATCATCTTCTCCGGATCCTCTGCCTTATCTAACAGTGCATTGATGTTGGCTGACATAATGTCTTTGAAACGTTTGATAATTCCTGCCATTTTGTGTATCCTCCCGTGTGGTTGTTGTGAATAGTTTCATTATATGCCATTTTTCGGCACTTGTCACCTGAAAAATCTAGGACTTCCGCCCTTCCCCTTCCCATAGCCGGCCAGGCATACGAACAGCTGCTAAGGGTAGCAGCTGTAGTAAGGGGAATGGCACAATAGCCCCATGCCACACGCTGTTCCTCCCCACCACACATAAAAATCTGCCGCTTCACGTATACGAACCCGTGACGCGGCAGATCCTGTCCTATCCTTCCCCAAAAACAGTGCAGCCATAATGCACATGGCAAAACAAAATCGCCCTGCCATTTTCTCTCCTTGCTATCAGCCCCTTATTCTGCCAGCTCCTTCTGAAAGAGGATCTCCTCCGCCAGCTCTGCCGCATCCTGGATGCAGCCGGGGCAGCTTCTCAGGACTTTTCCTGTATCAAGGCCCTTCAGCTCCCGACAGATGAAGGAGCCATTCTTTTGCTGAAAACGCTCCAGAAGCTCTGTGGAAAGCTGGTAAGTCGCTCTCTTCGTCGTGGTAGTGTCACAGCCCCTGCTATTCTTGGCTCCGGCCAGGGCAATCGCTCCGGATAGGGCGCCGCAGACCCCCTGCATACAGCCCATGCCGAGGCCGTAGCCTTCCATGATGCGGAACATCTCATCCTCGCTGATTCCCACCAGATCACAATAGGTGCAGGCTACAGCCTGGGCGCAATTATAACCCTTGTCGTGACGTTTTCCCGCTGCCTCTACCCGTGTATTCATTCTTTCTCCTCCCGGCGGTATAAAACCAGCCCCACCTGCATCTGTACTGTAAAATGTGTATACCACTAGCCTTTTGATGTATGAAACGTTGGTTTCGGGGTCAAAACACCCAACCCTGTGGTTACACAGCTTGTTCCATGCTACGCACTCCCACGTCTACGCTCCGAAGACCCCTCCCAGGGCTCCGAAGACTCCCGCAGACAGGGCTCCCATGATGATCCCTGCCATAAGGACACCACCCATGACAGCAACGACACTTTTCTTAAAGCCCATATCCAGCATGCTGGCCGCCAGGGTTCCTGTCCAGGCTCCGGTGCCCGGAAGGGGAATACCTACGAAAATCAAGAGGGCAACAAAGAGGCCACTTCCGGCCTTTTCCTTCAGCTTCTTCCCTCCGGCTTCTCCCTTCTCCAGACAGAAACGAAAGAACTTGCCGATGCCCTTCTTGGTGCTGCCCCAGACCAGAACCTTTCTAGCGAAGAAATAAATGAAGGGAACCGGCACCATATTGCCGATGACCGCTATCACATAAGCGGAAGACAGAGGCACCCCCATGCCGGTGGCAACGGGAATGGCTCCCCGCAGCTCCACAATGGGCACCATAGCTACCAGAAAGGTAATCAAATATTTTATCATAGTAAACTCCCATGGCGGCTAGCGCCGCCTCCACCACATAGGAAAGTCAGCTGCTCCGTACTGACGTGCTCCGTACAGAGTACATCGTACAGAGTACTCCCGCAGCTGCTCTGTTCTGTACTAGTCTGTGCCGGGTTCTCAACCTTTCACCAATCCTGCGGCAAACAAGCCAATCACCAGGAGACCCAGAACGATCCGATACCAGCCAAAGACCTTAAAATCGTGTCGTTTGATATAATTCATCAGGAATTTAATGGCCACAATGGATACCAGGAAGGCCACCAGCATGCCTACCACCAGGATAGCAGCCTCGGTTCCCGTAAAATGCAATCCGAACTTAAGCAGCTTAATGGCTGATGCCCCCAGCATGGTGGGAATGGCCAGATAGAAGGTATATTCCGCTGCCAGGGTCCTGGACATGCCCATGACCATGCCCCCGATGATGGTGGCGCCGGAACGGGAGGTTCCTGGTACAATGGCCAAGGCCTGGAAGAAACCGATCCAAAGGGCATCCCTCCAGCTGATCTGGCTGATGCGGGTCAGACGGGGTCTCTTTCCCCTCCTGACCTGCTCCACCACTAGGAAAATAAGTCCATAGAGAATCAGCATGGCTGCCACCGGCAGGGGGCGGTGCATATGCGCCTCCAGCCAATTGTCCAGAGGCAGGCCGATGATCAGTCCCGGAAGGCAGGACAGGGCGATCTTCAGCCACATGACTATCTTATCCATATAGAGATAGCGACTGGCAAAGTTTTGGAAGGCGCCTGCCGCGCCCCCGCTGACCGGATGAGCAAAGGGGCTGACCGCCGGAGCCTTTTTCTTCGTATGAAAGGGCCAGAGACGGTTAAAATACAAGACCACCACGGCCAGAATAGCCCCCAGCTGGATTACCACATTGAACATTTCCGTAAAGCTGTCGCTGACATTCAGCTTCAGCAGATCCCCCACCAGGATCAGGTGTCCGGTACTGCTGATGGGGAGCCACTCCGTGACCCCCTCCACAATTCCCAGGAGCAGAACCTTCAACCATTCCATTACTGCCATGCTTTCTCCCTCCCTTCCATCTTCACACCGACGGTGCCCCCTCAGGGCCTGAACCCTCGCCCCACCGACCAGCCCCTTGGAGGAACTGCAGGCAGGGCCGACCCCTCCAAAGGACTGCCCCACCGACTTATCTTCTGTCTACGGTTGCGATATCAATGAGCTCCAGGCTCTTAATGTCTGTATTTTCCAGAGAAGTGGCCAAAGCCTCCGCCGTATCCATGGCGGTCAGGACATTGACGCCGGTCTCGATGGCATTGCGGCGGATGACGAAGCCATCCTTGGCATGCTCGATGCCCTGCTCCGGAATATCGATGACCAGATCGATTTTGTGACCCAGGATCAGGTCCATGAGGTTGGGGCTGGCCTGTTCGATCTTGTTGGTGCGGATGGCCTTCACCCCATGCTCCTGCAGAACCTTGGCGGTGCTTCTGGTAGCGTAAATCTTGTATCCCAGCTGTTCAAACCGGCGGGCAATGGGTACCATGTTCTCCTGCTCGCTGTCTCGAACGGTGATGATCATGTTCTTATGTTTGGGCAGGTTGATGCCGGCTCCTAGGAAGGCCTTATAGAGGGCCTCATTGAAGGTCCGGGCGATCCCCAAGCATTCCCCGGTGGACTTCATCTCCGGTCCCAGGCTGATATCTGCCCCCCGAATCTTCTCAAAGGAGAAGACCGGCATCTTGATGGCGATGTAGTCTGCCTCTTTTTGCAGACCCGGCTGATAGCCCAGCTCCTTGATCTTATGCCCCAGAATCACCTTGGTGGCCAGGGGCACAATGGGGATTCCCGTTACCTTGCTGATATAGGGAACCGTCCGGGAGGAGCGGGGATTGACCTCGATCACGTAAACCTCATCCTTGTATACAATAAACTGAATATTGATCATACCCAATACATGGAGGGACCGAGCCAGGCGCTTGGTATATTCCACGATCATATCCTTGGCCTTCTGGCTGATGCTCATGGCCGGATAGACGGAAATGCTGTCTCCGGAGTGGATTCCCGCCCGCTCGATGTGCTCCATGATGCCGGGAATCAGGATATCTTCCCCGTCACAGACCGCATCCACCTCAATTTCCTTACCCTCCAGATACTTATCCACCAAAATGGGGTGCTCCTGGGTATAACGGTTGATGACACCGATATATTTCTCGATATCCTCGTCATTGATGGCAATCTGCATGCCCTGGCCCCCTAGTACATAGGAAGGCCGCACCAGAACCGGATAACCCAGCTGGTGGGCTGCCTCCAGAGCCTCCTCCACGGTAAATACCGTATGACCGGCCGCCCGGGGGATCTGACATTGCTGCAAAATCTGGTCGAACAGCTCTCTGTCCTCAGCGGCATCTACATTTTCCGCAGAGGTACCCAGAATCTTGACGCCCATCTTGATCAGGGCTTCCGTCAGCTTGATGGCCGTCTGACCGCCGAATTGCACCACCGCTCCATCCGGATGCTCGATGTTGACTACATTTTCCACATCCTCGGGAGTCAGAGGCTCAAAATAGAGCTTATCGGCGATATCGAAGTCCGTACTTACGGTCTCCGGATTGTTGTTGATGATAATGGTCTCGTAATTCTCCTTGGAAAAGGCCCAGGTACAGTGGACAGAGCAGAAGTCAAACTCGATTCCCTGGCCAATGCGGATGGGACCGGAACCCAGCACCAGAACCTTCTTACGGCTGTTATCGGAAATGGCCTCATTTTCCCCGTCATAGATGGAATAATAGTAGGGGGTGGTGGCGGCAAATTCCGCTGCACAGGTGTCTACCATCTTGTAAGCCGCCCTGATCTGATATTTCTGTCGAAGAGCCTTGACCTCCTCCTCGGTCTTACCTGTCAGCTTGCCAATGAGATAATCCGGGAATTCCAGCCTCTTGGCCTCCCGCAGCAGGTCCTCGGTCAAAGCCTGGGTCTTAAGGGTCTGCTCCATCTCCACCAGGATGGCAATCTTGTCGATAAACCAAATGTCAATCCTGGTAATGGCATGGATCTTCTCATAAGGCACGCCCCGACGCACGGCCTCGGCGATCCGCCAGATCCGCATATCGTCTACAATGGCCAGCTCCTCCTCCAGCTGCAGATCGGTCAATCCCGTAAAATCATAGGACATGAGGGAATCCACATGCTGCTCCAGAGACCGGATGGCCTTCATCAAGGCCCCCTCGAAGTTACTGCAGATACTCATAACCTCCCCGGTAGCCTTCATCTGGGTGGTCAGGGTCCGCTTGGCACTGATGAACTTGTCGAAGGGCAGGCGGGGAATCTTCACCACGCAATAGTCCAGCATGGGCTCGAAGCTGGCATAAGTCTTCTTGGTAATGGCATTGGGGATCTCATCCAGGGTATAACCCAGGGCGATCTTGGCCGCCACCTTGGCAATGGGATAGCCGGTGGCCTTGGAGGCCAAGGCCGAGGATCGGCTCACCCGAGGATTGACCTCAATGACGCAATATTCGAAGCTCTCCGGATGCAGGGCGTATTGCACATTGCAGCCTCCGGTGATGCCCAGCTCGCTGATGATATTAAGAGCCGAGGTACGCAGCATCTGATATTCCTTGTCCCCCAGGGTCTGGGAGGGGGCCACCACGATGGAATCCCCGGTATGAACCCCCACGGGATCAATATTTTCCATGTTACATACGGTAATGCAATTGCCTGCGCTGTCCCGCATTACCTCATATTCGATCTCCTTCCAGCCGGAGATGCAGCGCTCCACCAGCACCTCTCCCACCCGGGACAGGCGAAGGCCATTGGAAAGGATCTCTACCAGCTCCTCCTCATTGGCCGCAATACCGCCACCGCTGCCCCCCAGGGTATAGGCCGGACGCAGCACCACAGGATAACCGATGGTATTGGTAAAGGCAATGCCCTCCTCCACGGAGGTAACCACCTGGGAAGCCGCCACCGGCTCTCCGATCTTCTCCATGGTATCCTTAAAAGCCTGACGATCCTCCGCCTTCTTGATGGTCAGGGCCGTGGTGCCGATGAGGCGAACATGATTTTCCTTGAGAAATCCTCTCTCCTCCAGCTCCATGGCCAGGTTCAGACCCGCCTGACCTCCCAAGGTGGGAAGAACGCTGTCAGGTCTTTCCTTGAGGATCAGCTGCTCTACCACCTCCACCGTCAAGGGTTCGATGTAGACCCGGTCTGCGATATCCTTATCCGTCATAATGGTGGCCGGGTTGGAGTTCAGCAGAACTACCTCAATGCCCTCCTCCTTCAAAGACCGGCAGGCCTGGGTGCCTGCATAATCAAATTCCGCTGCCTGACCGATGACGATGGGGCCAGAGCCGATGACTAATACCTTCTTGATATCCGGATTCTTTGGCATTATTGTTTTCCTCCCATCATCTCGATAAACCGGTCAAATAGATAGGCCGAATCCTGAGGTCCCGGCGAGGCCTCGGGATGGTATTGCACGGTAAATATATTCTTGCCCTTGTAGCGCAATCCCTCATTGGTGCCGTCATTGACATTGACGAAGGCTGGCTCCGCAATGGCAGGATCCAGGGTGGAAGCGTCCACCATATAGCCATGGTTCTGGGAGGTGATATAGACCCGTCCGGTAGCCAGATCCTTCACCGGATGATTGCCCCCCCTGTGGCCATATTTCATCTTCACTGTCCCGGCTCCCGTAGCCAAAGCCATCAGCTGATGTCCCAGACAAATGGCGAAAATGGGAACATCCGACTCATAGAGCTTGCGAATCTCCTGGATGATAGAGCTGCACTCTCCCGGATCTCCGGGGCCGTTGGACAACATAATGCCATCGGGATGGGTCGCAAGGATCTCCTCCGCCGGAGTCAAAGCCGGATAAATGGTTACCTGACAGCCTCTTTGGTTGAGGGAACGGGGAATATTGCTTTTTACACCGAAATCCATCAAAGCCACCTTGTAGCCCTGCCCCTTGAGAAGGGAAGGCTCAGAACAGGTCACCCGCTCCACCACCTTACCCACCTTGTAGGCCTTCAGCTTAGGAATTACCTCCTCCAAGCTAAAATTCTCATGGGTGGTAATCATGCCATTCATGGTGCCCTTTTCCCGCAGAAGCTTGGTCAAAGCCCGGGTGTCAATGCCAGCGATTCCCGGAATATCAAACCGCTTGAGGAAGTTCTGGATGGTATCCTGGCTGCGGAAGTTGCTGGGGATCCGGGACAGTTCCCGCACGATATATCCCTCCGGCCAGGGTCGTAGGGACTCCTGGTCCTCATAGCATATGCCATAATTGCCAATCAAAGGGTAAGTCATGCAGACCGCCTGTCCGGCGTAAGAGGGGTCGGTTAATACTTCCAGATAACCGGTCATCGAGGTGTTAAAGACAATCTCACTGATAATCTCCTTGCGGGAACCGATACTGGTTCCGGTGAAGACGTGGCCGTCTTCCAAAATCAGAAAAGCCTTCATACTATTCCTATATCCTTTCTTGTTCCACTCTGTCTGCAGTATCGTCTCTGGTCCATCCTTGCAAGAACCCTGGCACAGCCCTGCTTATCAAAAAAGGACAGGCGCCGACAGTAAAAGTACTGTCGGGACTGTCCCCACCTTCATATGCACTGCTTATTGCCCTTGCGCAAAAAAAAAGAGAAGCAGTCCTCTTTGATTGCTAAAAGTCTACCACAAACCGCGGCTTATTTCAACAAATTTTTCCATTGGTCTTTTGGGCATAAAAATAATGCAGGAAGCGGGACTTGAACCCGCACGATATTGCTACCACAGGCACCTGAAGCCTGCGCGTCTGCCAATTCCGCCATTCCTGCATTTCTTATATTGTTGACAGCTGGTCGCTGCTCCCAACGGATATATTACC
>CAVJHW010000005.1:0-36517 GCA_963649395.1 Coriobacteriaceae bacterium
TTCCACCCCCACTGTCAACGGTATCGTAGCTATAGGAGCTATTATCCGGCAGATTCCTTTGGCTGCTATTTTGCAGGGTACTGTAGGCAGCCTCCGCCTGGAAGAGCTGGTCTCGATTGTAAACACTGGCCTGCAGGTCCGAGGATAGGGCATCATAGGCGCTTCTGGCCTGATTGATAAGATTGCCGCTGGCTGTAGTGACAACTCCGATGCGGTCAATGAGCTCCTCTACCAGGTTGATGGCAGCCATGTTCTCGTATTGGATACTAGCCGCCTCCAGGGTGTCATAGTTGGTGACCAGGGCCTGCTGGTCTGAGCTGAGATTGTTGTAGGCCAGAATCGCTGACTGAATGGCGGAACCACTATCCAGAGTAACTGTTCCGATCTTGTCTATCAGCTCTACTACAGCTGCAGCGGCTACCATATTTTCGTAATTTTCTCTAGCTTTGACCAGGACCTGGTAATCGGTCACCAAGGCCTTTTGGGCCTCCGTCAGGGCATCATAGAGAGTCTGAGCCGCCTGAATCTGGGGCAGCTTGTCCATGCTTACCTCTCCAATGGCCGCAATAGCCACCGAAACCTCCCGAGCTCGCAAGGTATTGTAGGCCTTTTCCGCCTCCAGCAAAGTGTTTAGGTTCGTAACCAGGGCCTGCTGCTTCTCCTGGAGGGCATCGTAGGCCGTCCGTGCCTGACGAATCAGGCTTTGACTCTCCAGGCTCACCTCTCCGATGGCGGTAATCTTCTCCTCCACCAGGGCAGCCAGCTCCTTGTCCTCGTCCGTAATATCATACTCCTCCTCCAGACGCTTATATTCTGCTTCCGCATCCAGAAGGGTCTGGTACTTCTGCACCAGAAGCTGCTGATCCTCTGTCAGGCTGTCATAAGCATTCCTGGCCTGACTGATGGACAGTCGTACATAGGGGGCGAATACCACTTCTCCAATACCATCAATATAGGCATCCACCTCAGCGGCCGCAGCCGCGTCAATCTCATATTGGTATTGGGCAGCGGTGGGCAGGGCATCGATATTCTCCTTGGCCTGGTTCAAATACTCTGCCACCTGATCTTGGGTCTCAGCCGACAGGATCCATTTGGTGCCATCCGTGATGGCTTGGCTGATCTCCAGCTGCTCCTCTTCCCGGTAGAGAGAAGGATCGACATAATTATTCAGGAAATCAACGGCTGCCTCCTTGGCTGCCTCCAGAGCAGCCTTTTGAGCCTCCTCCTTGGTTTCTATCGCATAAATGGCCTCCTTGGCTGCCGTGTAGGCGGCATTGATCTCTTCTCTGCTGCCGGCGGCCTGGACGGCTGCCAGACCGGCATCTATCTGAGCCACTACCTGACTCCAATTCTCCTCCGTATAATTCTCGGAGGACACCAAGGTCTGCAGCTCTGTCGTCACTCCAAGGCGGAACTCCTCCAGACTCATCTCCCACTCCAGCAGGGGATACCCGTTTTGCTGGTTCAGGTAATCCTTGATGAAGTTGGTTCCAGCCTGATTCAGGCGGTTTAGCATATCGTCCGACTGAAGATCCGTCTCGGATACGAAGCTGCCGCTGGCATTATAACCGGAAGAATATCCTACCAGCAGACGGTTCGGCTGGTCGCTGCGCTTCAGAACATAGAGATTGCTGATGTTTCCCTTCTTTGCTCCCCCAAAGAGAGCCCCCAGGTACCTTCCATTGTGGGACAGATTGACCCCGCCGGTGCTGTAACAGCAATTCATGGTAATACTGGTATTCACAAGGCCGATGAGACCGCCTCCGTAGCTGCCTCCCTGCACCTCCCCCAGGTTATAGGCTCCTTCTATAACAATCGTATTGTCCTTGCCCCCCAGGGTTCCCACCAGACCACCGGCACAGTATTCTGCCTCCACATAGCCTGAATTATAGGACCGGGTCAGGGTCACATTTTCATCCAGATAACCGGCCAAACCGCCGCTGTGATAGGACAGGCCGCCGACAGCGACAGAGCTGATAACCACAGAACCCTGGTTAGAGCAGTTTTGGATTACCGCATTTTTGGCATATCCCACCAGACCGCCCACGGCTCCGTCCCGGGTCGTGATCCGGCTGATATTGATATCCACCTGGCTGTGGCAGTTGTCAAGATAGGTCGTGGACTGGCTCTGGACATAGGCTGCAATACCACCGGCGTATCCCGCGCTTCGGTCACAGGAAATGCTGCCGATGACCGTCAAATTCTGTATGGTCTGGGTGCTGCTGCCCCCCAGGATGCCAAAGAGACCGGCTGCGCTGGCCCCTTCTGTGATACGCAAGCCCCGAATGGTATATCCATTTCCATTAAAGTTACCTGTATAAGCCTTGCTGGCTCCGATGGGGGTCCAGTTCTTATTGCCCAGGCTGATATCACTCACCAGCTCTGCGCTGATGGCGGTATTTCCTTGGTTGACTGCCTGAGCAAACCAGGCCAGCTCTGCCCCATTGCTAATCTGATAAAGACCTTGTTCGTTCTGAGCCGGTTCCTGACTGGAGTCGCCGTCCCAGGCCCCCTCCTCGGGAATCTGGTCAATAATAGCATCAATGGAAGCCTTCGCCTGGCTCAGGGCTGTATTGACCCCGGACACACTCTCTGCCTGCCCGATCAGACGCAAGCCCTTGTTCCGGGCAGTAGAAATATCCGACTTCCAGGGCTCAGCATATTCCCTGTCGGTTCGATAGGAAGTCAGCACCTGCAGGGCATTGGTCCGCACCACCTCCAAGCGTGCCTGAGCATCATAGTCCTCCAGCTTCTCATCCAGGGCCTTCTTGCCGGCCGCCAGAAGATCATCCACCTCTACCAGGCTGGTTGCCTGATCCAGCTTGGCGGTATAAGTGGTTACCAGGGCTTCCAGCCCCTGAATCTGGTCTTGGGTCAAATCATCTCGAGACGCCAATTTCGTCTCCAGATACTCCTCCAGCTTGGTAATGGCATTATCAATAGCCTCCGCCAGCTCCTGATCCTCCTCGTGGCTGCGGGGTACCTTGGCCAGCTGAGCTCTGGCCTCCTCCATCAGGGTATTCAAGGCTGTGGCCGTGGTAATCTGCCCTAATTGGGATACATAAGTATTCACCAGGCTTTCAATGGTAGTATAATTCTCTCCGTACTTCTCCTTATTGGTCTCTGTCAGCCAGCCCACCAGCTCCAGGACTGCGTCATTGACCAGACCGGCTAGACTGTTGGTCTGAATCTGCCAGGCCAGCATGGGATAGCCGCTGTTCTGCTCTTCAAAGAACTTGCTGCAGACCACGAAGCTACTGCCCAGACGGGTGACCATGGTTCCTGCCTTCAAGTCCTCCTCCGTCAGCATTTCCACCGTATCCGTGATCTTGGTGGCCGCCGCTCGAGTCTGCCCCACCGGATTGTAATTCAGGATACCCCTATCCAAGCCATAGGCATTCCCCAGACCGCCGCTCTTGAAATAACTGATAATGGCTGCCCCATACTCGATGGAGGACAGCTGCATCGTAGAATAAGCATTTTCGATGACAGGCATGGCAGGATTGTCCATATCCTCCCCGTCATCGTAGCCGCATTCTCCAATAATACCTCCCGCATAGCGGTTGCACTCTGTAATCTCTCCCAGGCTGTAGACATCTCTCACCAGACTTTGCTTGGAAGAGCCGTCGCTATTACTTCCCGCCTTGGCGATCTTGCCTACAATGCCCCCGATGGTCTCCCGACCGCTGAGGTTCCCATAATTGCAGCAGGATAAAATCTCCGCCCCATATTGCATACAGCCTGTGATTCCTCCCACCTGGAAGAAGCCATTGACCGTTCCGTAATTCTCACAATAGAGAGTACGAGCCTCGCTGCCATACATGGAGCCTACAATACCGCCCATGCGGTACTGTCCCATCTTCACATTGACAGCCAGATTGCCCTCATTGCGGCAGCGAATGATCACACCCCCGCTGATACCGGCAATTCCTCCTGCGTTTCGGTAGAAAGAGAAACTGCCTACCGTTGTCTTTGCTGTATTGGTGCAATTCACCAAGGAACCGCTCTTGAGATAACCCACAATGCCGCCGCTGGCAGAATATAGCTCATGGTCTGTGCTGCTGACCTTGTCCGCATAATTATTCTGAATGGTGCCCGTCACCCGCAGATTCTGCACCAGACCACCGTCAATCACCCCAAACAGGCCGCCGTAGCGCTGGCTGGGCTGATCGGAGGACAGCTTCACCCGCAGATTCAAGATTTGCTTGCCATTGCCGTCAAAAGTGCCCCGATAGGGGGTATTCTGGGTATTTCCGATGATTACCCAGGCATAGGAGGTCTGAGAGGTATTCAGGTAAATGTTGTTGACCAGGCGGCCATTGATCTCCCCATGCCCCGCATTAACATAATCAGCAAACCAGGCCAGCTCTGCCCCGCTGGTAATCAGGAAGGTGCCTGATTCATCCGTCTCTGGAATGCTTCTGCTGCTTCCGTCCCAGGCATTCTGAACCACGGCCGCCTCCAGGGTCAGAGTCGGCTGCGCCAGGCTGCCCAGCAAAAGTCCCAGCACCAGCAACAGACTTCCTATTCTCTTTTTCCATCCTTTTCTTCGATTCTTCATACCTGGTTTCCTGCTTTCCTTGTAGCATCCCCGCTGCAACATCCTCGTAACAAGTAAGCCCCATGCTGGGCATTGTTCCGCACCACCACGCATGAAAGCCGACTGCTCCGCACTAGGTGCTCCCGCAATCGCTGCCAGTATCCTGGCCTGGTTATCCGTGCAACGTTGTAGGGACTCTGAACCATTACGTTACAAATAGTAAATATATTTCAGCTGGAACTTCTGGAAGAAGCTTCCATTGGTATAGACCCGTTTCCAAATCTGATCCTTGAAGGCAATCAGCTTATCCTTTTGCTCCTCATTGATGGCATTCCGGCTGTAGACTGCCTCTTGACGAATGTCTACCATCTCCCGATAGGCCAGGGCCGTCTCAGGATCGAACATTTTCCCGATCTGCCGCTGATAGCGATAGAGAGAGGTATTGCGGATCCGCAAACCACTAACCGAGAGGATGTTCATACAATAGGTGAAAAGGCTCCGCACCGCCACCCGGTTGTCCGGATCCTGGAAGAGCTTCTTAGCCTTCTTGCTCTGCTGCCGCTTCCAGATCACCCAGATAAGAAAAGCCAGCAGAAGCAGCAGTAAGGCGATCAGAAGAAGAAGCAGGATCATCATCAATACCTGGAACCAGTCAATCTCTTTTCTTTCCTCTGCCTGGTCTTCCTCTTCCTCCTGATTCTCCTCTTCCTCCTGGTCTTCCTCTGTCTGCTCCCCGGACATACCGGAAATATCCTGGAAGTCCTCCGCCCGCTCCATCACATTGAGATAGGAGGGGGTAGTTTCAAAGGGCAGCCAGCCTATGCCATCCTGGTAGTATTCCACCCAGGCATGCGCATGACTGTCGTCCAGGGTATAGGGCTGCCCGGCAGTCATATTGTCCACATCGGACGGAGTAACCAGATATCCTTCCACATAACGGGCCGGGATTCCGTAATAGCGAAACATCATCACTGCCGCACTGGCATAATGAACGGAATATCCGGTGGGATTGATCTTCAGAAATTCATAGATAAAGTCACTACCATTCCAAGCGGAAGTTAATTCCTCCGAATAAGTAAAGTCAGCAGTCAGCGCATAGAGGATATTTTGACGAGCCTGGGTATAACTTCCATGCTTGTCCCCTGCCTCAATAGTAACCTCTCCCAGCATATCTTGCAAGACACTTTGTATACTAATAGGGACATCCAGGTAGGTATCATAGACATAGGCATTATAATAGGATTCCAGCTTCTGATAGTCCTGCTCCTCCTGACTGAGTTCTTCCTGATTCAGCAGCTTGGCGGCCAAAGTGGGATAATGGATCACCTGATTGGTCAGAGCCTGGTAGTGATAGCTTCTGCTTCCTTCCTCTCCCACGGTCAAAAGGCCTTCATCCCCGATCTTCTGATCCCCCAGATGCAATAAGTCATTACTGGTATCCAGCAGTTCATAGGGCACATAGCAATACTTGCTGCTGGCTCCCAGGTTCTGGATCTCTATGGTATAAGTCTCCTCCTGACTTCCCAGGGCCTGGGCGGCCAGAGCTAGGGCTTCCTGGCCATAATAACCATCCGCATGGAGCCAATAGAAGAGGTCCCGGCTCTCCCACCGATTCTCGGAATCTGTATCCTCCCAACCGGTACCCACATATTTGCTGCCGGTAAAACCTCTCAGATAATAGGATTCCGGCTGACTCATAGTCACAGAAAGGGCTTCCTTTCCCTGGGGCTTCAGACTTCCCAGGCCCCGAAAATCTCCCTCGGGAAGCAGCTGGGCATCTCCCCCGTATCTGCTCTCATCAAGAGCTGACAGGATACCTTCCTTGCCAGCCTGGGCTGTCGCATTCTTCTCATAACGATCCACCGGCCTGGCCAGCTGGGCCAGGAAGAAGATCAAGGCCAGCCCTCCTGCCAATACCACTGTCAGCTCCAACCCCGCCAGACGAGATCGGTTGGCAGGCAGCTTTCCCCCATATCTGCGCAGCCAAATCAGAAAAAGGGCTGCTCCCCCAGCCAGATTCCAAAGCAAAGAAGCATAGATGCCGCTGACTGCCTGGGCAGCCAGGGGTGCTGCCAGCAGAATTGCCGTCAGAATGCTGTTGCCGGACCAAACCAGATAGATCCCGGGATAGGCCAGCAGGGCCAAGCCCCACAGGTAAACCAGGCTGGCTGTCACAAGCTCCCGTCCCTCTGCCACCGTCACCGGATATTCCGGCAGAAAATAAGGGAACTGTCTGCCTATGGTATCCATGGTTTGATTCAGCAGCAGGTTCTTTCCATTGACAAAGAGGTCAGAGAAAACCAGAGCAATCAAAAGCAAGGCCAGGAAGGTAATTCCCAGTCCCAATAATCTAACCTTTTTTCTGCTGTAGAGAAAAAATACAAAAAGAAAAGCCAGGGGAAGACTTCCGGCCAGGATGGCAGGCAGGGAAACCTCCAGACCCAGCAGATCTGCCAGCCAACCTCCGGTACCGGCCAGGAAGATCCAGAGAAAGACCGTGTCACAGATGACAGCCGTCCATTTTCCTCTCTTTCCCGGCTCCTCCGGAACCCTACGCAAGATAAAATTCATGTCAATCCTCCCATAGTAGCCTTCTATATTTCCAGATATACCAAGTCTTCTTCCTTGGTCGTTGGGGTAGTGGTAATCACCCGTATGGTTTGATCCTGGTAGCTTCCTGCCGCCTGAGGCTGACAAACCACCTCCGTGATCAGCCCCGCCCAGTCAAAGGTGGTCAAATCCTCCCTGTGCTGGGGAGTGAACACCACCACATGGGCAAATTCAAATTGCTCATGATCCTCCATATAATGGCTGAGAACAGAATAAGCATCCTGACCCGGCACTGCACTCAAAACCTGGGGATAGAGGCTCATCAATTCTCCCTGATCATTGACCTCCCGACAGAAGAGCTCGCCATGAGCATGATGATACCAGGCTATGCTATATACCGTCTGATTCTCCGTCAAACTCTCTGCCAAAGAGAAAAGCGCTTCCGCCATGGCATCCATGCAGGCTGGCTGGGGCCAATCCTGTCCCTCCAGCAGTCCGGTTTCCAATACCAGCAAAATCGTATTCTGTATGGGCAGTCCATACTCCCGCACCATGGTAATATCCAATTTTTCCGATAATTTCCAATGGATCTGCCGAATGCGGTCACCGGGACGGTATTCCCGGATTGCGAAGGTCTCGCTGGAATCCGAACCCGCCTTGGACATAGAAAACATATCACTATCCAGACTCAAGCTCTCTCCATAGAGAATCTGGGTCTCCATGGGGAAGATGTCCGGGGGAAATAAAGCCACCGTCTCCCCTTGGGCCTTGACCCGGAAGCGAAAAAGTCCAAAGGGATCATAGACCTCCAGGCCTGTCAGGGACACCTGCAGCTTGCCGCAATATTTGCTGGTGAATTCCACCGGCACCTCTACCCCGGCATGAGCCGGAGCAGCAGCGGCGATGCGGGTCTGAAAATGCTCTCCCGTCAGGAAATTCTCTCCTTCCAGCAGACAGACCACCCGAGTCAAGGGAAAAAAGCCCTTATTTTTCAGATATAAGCGTCCCTTGGTAAAACGATTCTTCACTCCCGTCACTCCGGCTGCAAAGGAAGTCTCCAGATGGCGAAGGTTCAGCCGGGTCAAGACCAGGAGCAGGATGGGCAGAGCCAGGGTGAGAAGAGGGAGGAGGAGACCTAAGTAGGACTCCGACCAGAACCAGAATAAACAGGTAAATCCCAGCCAAAGGAAGAACAGAACTCTTGCTTTTATCATATCTCTACACTCCTGCCTGTCAGACGTCCTCTACACTCCCCGAAAGGTCCAGGGGTGGAGGACGCCTGATCTTTATCAATATTCACTCATACCCAGGTCTTTTCCCTGATCCAGACTAAATTGAACAGAAATGGTGCTGCCCGTGGTCACCTTGTAGGCAGACATATTTTTGCTGATAAATATGCCATCTAGCGTTACCATCCAGCCGGAACCTGAGGTCATATCCTGGTCTCCCAAGCTGTCCAGGTCCAGGGGGTCCTTGACCTCATAACCCTCATCCTTGTATTGAAGGATCTGATCCTCCGTCAGCGACCAGCCCTCCAGCATACCGCTTCGACCGATACGCTTCAGATAATATCCATCCGTAACCGTTCCGTCATAGACCGTGGTGAAGCCATAGGCAGCCAGCCGTTCCTCTACTACCTGGGCGATGGTTTGGTTGCTCTGGACCGGAATAGTTTCATCAATCCAGGTTCCCAGGCCCAGCACACCCGCATTTAGCTTGAGATTGATATAGAAGGTCTCCGGTGTCGTGGAATAATTGATGGTCAGGGTCAGGGTTTTGGAATATTGCTCGTTGTCCGTCACCGTCACCTGCAAGGTATTTGGCCCCTCATCTACATAGAGGGCGTATTCATAACCGGCAGAGGTGATGCTGACAAAGGGGGCCTCCTGTCCGTTCAGGGTTACAGTAAAGTTCCAGTTATTCAAGGTATTGCCATGCACATCCCTGGCATATACGGAAAGGGAGGCCGGATTGCTGCTAACAGACTGACCGTCCACCAGATTCAATTCCACATAGGGCTCATATCCATCTGGTGTATAGCTTCTCTGGAAGGTAATAATCCAGGTATAATTCTGCAATTGACCGTTGGAATCCAGAAATTCCACATAGACGGTATTGCCCCGGAAGGTGGAGCTGTCCTGATAGAAGCCATCCAACTGCATGGTAATGTAACCGCTGCTGCCAGCCCGATAGGTCATATCTGTGGTAACCCCATTCTGGGTAATTCCCACATATTGGATCTTCTCCAGACCTGTGGTCTGGCTGCAGCTGACCCGGAAGCGGAAGTTCTGACTGGTGCTGGTCCAGGTATAGGCCTGCTTACCCCCGAAGCGGGTAGCAGTAATGACATCATTGATCCGGTTGCCCGTATCATCTGCGTCAATACTCTCAAATTGTACGGAAAAGTCGTCCTTCTGATAGTTGATGGTGGCGCTGTAGATTAGCTGGTTAACACCGGATCCCAAAGTGATCTTCAGGGCATTATTCCCCACCTTCAGACTGGTCTTGTAGAGTCCGTCTGAGTCCTGACTGACCGTGCCATTATTGAGACGAACCCGGGCATTCACCGCATCTGTCCCCCGGTAAGCTGAAACATTAAGCCATAATTCTCCATCGGTAACCACCGCAGTGGCTCCGTTGGCAATCTCCTGGTTGGTCTTAGCGTTGGTCACGGTAAGATAATAGTGATTACTCTTATAATAATAGACGGTATAGGTCTTGGAGGGGGCATCCACCTGGTTATAGGCCTTATCTCGAAAACGTAAGGTCACCTGAATCTGGTTGGCGCCCTCCTGTAAGTTGACATAATCCCCGTTGGTAAAGCTTTTGGTGGCTCCATTTACGGTAACAGTCTGGTTCACCAGGGTCAAAGCCTTGCCCCGCTCCGTCAAAGTAATGGTAAAATAGTAAGCAGAATCCGCTGCTGTCTCGCCATCCACGATGGAGGTATAGAAAAGCTCCCCGGATTCCTCCGGAGTCAAGGTGGAGTCCGTACCACCATCCGCAGGATTCTTGTCCTTGGAACCAGAATCCCCTTTCTTATCGCCGCCGGAGTCTCCACTCCCTCCCTTATCGGAATCTCCCGACGTCTTGTTCCCTCCGGAGCTGGTGGAGGAGGTGTTCTTCTTCTGGATCAAAGAGATCAGACTATCATATTGATTGGAGGTCTGAGGGCTGTTGGGATCCTCCTGGCTTTCCTCATAATTCTGGGTCTCCTCCTGATCCTCCTGCTGATTCTCCTCCGGATTGGTCTGGGACTGCTGCTCCTCCTGCTGGTCCTCCTGGTCCTCCTGGTCTTCTTCCTCCTGCTCCTCCTGATCCCGATCTCCGCTGCCGGATATATTGGCATTGGGAAGATTCTCCAGCAGGCTGGCATCTACTGCTAGATTGTCGGAGGTAATATACATCCGAGAGGCATCTGCCTCCTCCTGGTCCATGGGATTTGCCGGAGTCGTGGAGGCGCTGCCCATCAAAGCCACAATCACCAATACCAACCCCAGCAGGAAAGCTGCGGCCGTCACCGGCTTTTTGATCTTATTCCAGAAATCCCTTATCTTCATGTTCTCCTCATTTCTGCCTGGAAAGCTCCCGATTCACCTTTATTCGCTGAATGTTGGTTATAGGGATGTAACCAATATCTACTGGCGGATAAGATCCGCAATGGCTGCCACGTCAAAGACATCTATACTGCCATTGCCATCCATATCTGCCCGCTGCAGATCCGGCTGGCTGCTGCCCCGGATCATATCTACCACTAAAGCTACGTCAAAGACATCCACCAGGCCATCCTGGTTCACATCCCCCTTCAGAACTTCCTGGTTCGCCACTACTTTGACATTGCAAGTCACCCGGACAGAGCCGGCCAAAACCTCTATGGTAGCGCTGCCCTGAGCCAGAGCCTTCACCGTCGCGGAACTGCCCTGACTCTCCAAGGTAAGATAATTCTTATTGCTGTTGCGCCAAATAATCTTGGGAGCAGACTGGAGTTCCGCCGGAAGCAGGCTGGCGGTCAGCTGACTTGTCTCTCCCACCTTCAGCTCTAAATGATAAGTGTTCAATGTGATCCCGGTCACCGTGACAGGT
This sequence comes from Coriobacteriaceae bacterium, assembly GCA_963649395.1. Taxonomy (GTDB): domain Bacteria; phylum Bacillota; class Clostridia; order Lachnospirales; family Lachnospiraceae; genus Scatomonas. Next base: position 11,174 of record CAVJHW010000005.1, read on the forward strand.
ACAGACACCTGGCAGGTAGCCTGATAGACCCGATCCTCCACCTGGGCGGTGGCTGTGATGGTGGCGCTGCCCCCTCGTTTGGCGGTAATCTTACCCGTGGATCCGCTGCCTTCTACCTGAGCCACATTTCTATTATCCGAGGTCCAGGTAATCTCCGCCTCCTCCGTGGTGCCCAAGGGCAAGAGACGGGCCGTAAGGGTTGCCGTGGAAGAGACTTCCAGCTCCAGCTCCGTCTGGCTCAGCTCGACGCCTGTACAGGCCAGGGCCGGCGCATCCTGGGTGGCCAGCTGAATGGGACTGGAATAAAGGGACCAATTGCCCGCCCCATCCTGCATAATCGCATAGAGGTATTGACTGGTCTTGGCCAGCCCCGTGAGGGTAATGGTATTGGTTCCCTCCTTCACAGTCTGCTCCGCCTTGGTCCCCTTCTGCCGATAGGCAGAGGAAGTGGGCAGAGAGGTGGGAATACTGTCATAGAGCATATAATAGAGGGTTCCTGCCTCAGAAGCCGTAAAAGTCAAATCCACGCTGTTGGCCAGGCGGTTAGACAGGGCATCCTTGTCCGCGCTGATTACAGGTGCCGTGATATCATTTTTCAGCGTCACCTGATAGGTCTGACTGGCAGATCCATCCTGGGCAGTCACCTGAATGGACACCACTGCCTCCTTAGCAGAGGAAGTCAGATTGAACTTATAATAAGTACCGGTAGTCAGCTTCACGGGCTTGATCACCGCCGTGGTCGTACAGCCGGATATCGGTTTCACCGTAACCAAACTGTTATCCCCGTGAGCCGGAGTTACCCAAAGGTAGCAGCTGCTGGGTCTGTCCCTGTAACAAATGCTATAATCCACTCTCTCCTCTGACAGTTCTTCCAAAGGATAATAACTATATACGCTCTGGTCAGTGGAGAAATTGGTTCCATTGCTTAAGAAGAGGGTAGTTAAGGCCAGCATATTGGACTTTTCTGTGATTTGGAAGGTATAGATTTTCTGCCGATTGCCCTGGGTCAGGGTCACCGTCACCTCTGCCTTGCCCTCCTTCAGACTGATTTCCTGCTGATTTCCTTCCTTTCCATTAATGGAAACAGAGATTCCCTCCTCTGCCTGGGCAGTGAACTCCAGACTGGTCACTCCATCTCCCACCTGAATGCTATGATTGTCTGTGTAGGGCTGGAAGCTGCCGCCGTCGATCACGGCCTTGGGATCCGATACTTTCACATCCTGAAGGACCAATTCCGACCGGCTGACAGACAGCAAACTGCCGCCTTCGCTGCGAAGATAGAAGGTTCCCTCCTCATCCATCACGATGCTCCCGGTAGCCAGATCTGTCGATGCGGCGGAAAGTCTAAGGTAGGTATTTTGTTCCGAGGCCTCTGTCTGCCCAGCCTGATCCCACACCACATAGCATCCGGCATAAGTACCATTCTTCACTGTAAAATAGATCCTAGCGGCCTGGGATTCGCTGCCCTCTCCCGGCAACACCAGGGTAGCACTCTCGTTGAGCATGCCAGTCACCTGGGCCTGATAAGCCAGACTCATGGCTCCCGTAGCAGAATCCAGATCCACCACAGCCAGATAATAGGATCCAGAACCATAGGGTTGGCTGGTGGAGGCTGCTCCGCTGCTATATCCCACATAGAGGCGATTTTGATAGATCACCGGGGTGGAGCGGCTATTGCCCCCCAGCTTCAGGGTCTGAAGGCTTCCTGGGTCCAGTCCCTCCTGGGTAATGGCATAAGAGCATACATAGCCATTCAGACTTGTAAAATAAAGCCGTCCTTCATAATAGGAAAGGCCTGCCCCGCTGGCTCCCAAAGAACCCAGGGAAATGGTTTGCTTCAGGTAGCCGCTGGTCTTATCCAGGCAGAGAATCTGACCGCCATAAGAGACAATATAGAGATTGGTCTCATCGGTATAAGGGCTGGTGGTATAGAAGCCCCCTGCAACCCCATATTTCCATATAGAGGTCTTTTCCTCCAGCTGGGAGGAGGGATCCTCATCCTCAGCGGACAGGCAAACCAGATAGGACTTTGTGGCAGAGCTGTTATAATATGCTCCATAGACCAGACCGTCATCATAGCGGAGACCTCCGGTCAGCATCCCCCCATCAGGATTGGCATAGAGCCAAAGGGATTGAAGGGTGAAGGCATCAAAGGCCTGAATCCGACCGTTCACCAGCTGAACAAAGATCTTACCAGCCCCGTAAATGGGCTTATTGCCCAGACCGGTCTGACCCTGCAGACTCAAATTAGCCTCCTTGATCACCTCTCCGGACTCCGGATCCACCAGCATCAATTTGGTCTCGTCATAAGCACACAGCATCCCATCCACTAGGATGACCCCACTGAGGGAACCATATTCCCTTCTCCAGTTCAAAGCCGCATTTGAGCTGCTGTCTGCCGGGTCAGCGGTTAGGATATTCTGATTATCCCCTCCCTTGTAGACTCCCGGCCATTGAGCTTCCAAAGCGGAATCCTGGCTGCTCCCCCCAATCTTCTCCAGGGTCACAGATACCTCCATATCCTCCTGGGGGGTCAGGCTGCCCTGTCCGGTGACATAACCGGTGGCAGAGGCCGTATAAGTATAGGTTTCTCCCTGGTTTAAGAGATAGGAGCCCTCTCCGGAGGGAACCATGAGGGATCCCTCCCCATCATAGACAGACAGTCTCAATTGCTCCGGACTCTTTTGGAAGGTCACGGTGCAAATGGGCAGGCTGTGAAGCTGAAAGACATAGTCCAGAGCCCTGGTCTGGTCCCCATCGCTGCATCCTAGGCTAATCTGTCCCAGGTCATCCACATTTTCCAGCGTATAGGTCTGGGACACCTCCTGCCCATTGACATAGAAGCTGGTACCTGCCTCTTCCCTGGGGGTCTGGGTGATGGTAAGGGTCTGGCTTCCCGTCGGTATATAGAGATCGTAGGTTCGAGTCTCTGGATCAAAGGTGGGAGTGCAATCCAGAAGGGATCCATATTGACTTCGGAATTCCACCCCAGCCAGGGCAAGGCCCCGATAGACCTTGACCTGGTAAATCTCCGTATTCCCCCCTGCCTGGAGGGTGATGGTAATCTCCGTTGGAGTCAGGCTGCCGGAGGCCAGCAAAAAGTTTAATTGGGTATATCCCCCGGTGGTGCTCAATTCTTTTTGAACCGCCTCACCGGATCGATCGATATAATCGGCGGTAATGGTAACATCCTCCAGGTCGTCCCTCAGATCAGGCCATACATAGACGGAAGATTTGGTCACGGGTACCACCAGCTCATATTCCTTGTTCGTTAGATCCAGATCCGATAGATCGTAGATGGAATCCGGATCTGTATTGCTATTATAGGCAGTAAAAAGCAGACTCTCCAGCATGGGAGCCGCCTGGCTGACCTGGACATCGCAGGATACCTGGCAATCTCCCACGGTAGCCGTAACAGTGGCAAAGCCCTCATTGACAGAGCTTGCCGTCAAGGTCGCCAGGGTTCCCTGACCGGTTACCGTGACAACCTCCGGATCATCGGATTCCCAGAGGACCGCGTCATATTGCGCATCCTCCGGAAAGATCCGAAGGGACAGCTGAGCCGTCTCCCCCTGGGAGAGATTCAGATTGGTTCGGCTCAGCTGCAAATCTGAGACAGACACGATATTCTCTGTTTCTTCTGTTTCCGCCGCCTCTGCCGTCAGCTCAGGGGAAAGATCCTCCGCCTTGGTAGACACAAAGTGGCTCTGCACAGAGGACAGGCCCACAAGGCCTGCCAGGAGCATTGATAAAAGTCCCTTTTTCCATCTTGTCTGTCTCATAGCACTCTCCTAATACAATTCTGTCAGGGGGCAGTTTTCCCGCCCCCCGGACTGCCGATCAATTCGATCCGCCGGTTACAATACTCAATAGTTTGGCTACATCTGCATTGGTCAGGAGGCCGTCTCCGTCTATATCGGCCACCTCCATATCCGTACTGGTGCCCTGGGTGATGATGTTCAGTAGCAATGCCACATCCACATTGGTGATCTGACCGTCTCCGTTCAGATCTCCCAGGAGTACCGTCTGTCTCTTATGGCATACGCTGCAGACCATGCCCTGGTCTGTCTTTACATAGTTGTGAGCAAAGGTTACTGTGCTGGCTGCTGATTCCTTCACCCGGTTGGAGGCGGTATGGATAGCCAGCTCCATGCTCATGGAAATCTCATCCGCGTCCACCCTGCAATCTGCCAAAGCCTTGAAGGTAAGGGTAATGGAACCCGTATCCGCCATGGAATCTCCCAGGGTATAGGCCGAATAGGTATTGTCCTTCTCTACCCAGAAACCATCACTGGCTTTCAAATCAGATACCTGACAATCCTTCGTCAGATCGATGGACAGCTTATCAGAGGGGTAGGTCAGTATGGCCTTCAAAGCTCTGACATCCGACCCTGTGGGGGTCTTATAGGTAAAGGTCAGCTGGAAGCTATCGTCTTTCAAGACGGAAATCTCCGTCTGGGAAGCGGTCACGGTCAATCCGGCTGTATCCACATCCACCGTCACCTCTGTGACAGCGGTAAATTCTCCCGCCTTCACGGTAATGGTCGTGGTCCCTGACTTCTTAGCCGTGACAACTGCCTGCAGGGCATTTCCCTCCACAGGCTTCACCGCAGCGATGGCCTCGTTACCTGTGGCCCAGCTAATCTCCGGCATATCCGTAGGATTGGCCGGATTCAGGGAAGCAGTAAGGGTGGCGGTGGACTTATTCACATGCAAGGTCAGCTTATCCTGATCCAGGGAGATCCCCTCCAGAGGCACATAGGCCTCAATAGCCGCCTGGTAAACCTGGGAAATATTGCCGGAGGCATCCACCAGAACCATAGATACCTGCGTCTGGTCATTGTTCAATCCTGTCACCTCGATGCTATTGCCACCCTGGAGAGCCTGGAAGCTGGTTCCATGCTCCATAATATAGGAAGCTTCCGGCGTCTCGCCACCGGATCCTGTCACCACATAATAACCGGTAGCCGGCTCGCTGCAGCTAAAGCTGATGGCCGCACAGTCTGTCTTCCGACCGCTTACCCTCAGATTCTCTGCCACAGGACTGGTATGGTCGATGGGGTTCAAGGTCAGCCTATACTCTGTCTGGTACTTGGTACATTCCGCTGTCACCCTTAATTTTATCACGGTAGGCTGGCTGGTATCTGCGAAGGGAATCTCATAGCGGTCCCTGCCGTCCTGGGTAACTGCTGTCAAAACAGTACCTGCCTGGCAATCCTTCACCCCGCTGACGGCTGTCACCTCAAGGGTGGCCTTGTCCGCTGCTTCCGGCCACAGATAGGCTGCGCCTGTTCCGTCCGCATAGGTATAGGAATAAGCAGTCTCAGTTGCCGCGAATTCCGGGGTCAGGGTTCCGGTCTCTGCATAGGTCTCATCTTCTGTTACATAGAGAGATTGCAGGCTGGAATCCTTAGAGCGGGCTTCCACATGCAAGGTATATATCTTGGAATTCGTGCCATTTACCACGGTCACCTTAATGGTAGCCTGGCCCTGATCCAGGGAAACAGGATAACTCTCCGTCACCGTCTGGTCATTGATCCATACGGTAGTCCCCTTCTCCGTTGTGAAGGTAAGCTTCAAGGTAGTCAGATCCGGATCTACCAGGATCGTATGCTCAGATGCGCTGGCGTTGAAGGCTCCGCCATCTACCACGGCATTGCCCCCCTCCGCCTGGATATTGGTCAGTCCCAGATAGGTGGTCTCCAGAGCATAGGTCCAGCTTCCGTCATTGGTATAATAGATGGTTCCATTGTTGTCTGCATAGAGGCGGTGGAGACAGAACTGGCTCTGGCTTGCCTTCCACAGGACGCCGCTGGCCGGATCTGCCTCTGTCATGCCTGCCTTATCCTTCACCATATAAATGGAGCCGGAGCTGACATTGCAGGTAAAGTATACATAGACATAACCGGTCTCGTTAAAGTAAGCTGTCGAAAGGATGCCGGAGGCCTGACAGTTCCCCTCCGTGGGCACCGAATAGGCCAGGCTCATAGCCCCAGTCGCCGGATTAATATCCACCACATAGATGCCCGCATCCTTGTAGGGTCCTACCGCACCATCTGCGCAGGCGAAATACAGTCTGTTATTGTAAATCACCGGAGTATTGGTGCTGCGACCCCCCAGATAAAGAGGCTCAATCGTGTTCTCCGTGTCAATCAAGCCCTCCTGGGTCAAGTTAAAGGCGTAGGTATATCCGGTAGTGGTGGTCAGGAAAAGGCGACCTTCATAATAAACTACATTTCCTCTCTGGCTGCCGTTAATGGAGATCTTCTGTACTATATTGCCGGTAGCCTTCTCCACTCCGTAGAGGATACTGGTGCTCCCATTGCCCGCATCACTGGTCACAAAAACATATTTGGAGTTAGACCAGCTTCCTGCGAAATAGAAGCCCCCCATATGGGAGAAGGTCCAGGTAGCCTGCTTCTCCTCATTGGTGCTGGTGGGATCCTCATCGGTCACGCACAGGCAGACAAAATTGGCGGAAGAGGTAGGATTGTTATAGAAGCCCACATAGACATATCCGTCATCATAGCGCATCTGCGCTCTGGGCGTTCCTCCCAGCTTATCCTTATAGCGCCACAGGGGTTCCAGGGTATCCGCATTGAAGGCCTCCACCGCTCCTGACTGAGCCACGAAGATCATTCCGTCTCCGTAGACCGGAGGCATATACTGGTAGCCGGGGGCTCCTGTCATCTTCTGACTGATGAGAAGATTGCCCGTATCCTTATCCGCTACCACCAAGTTATCTCCCACATATCCATACCACCGGTCATTCACAATGATTCCGGCGCTGGTGGATCCGGAGGATACCGAGGCCCCCAGCTGCTTCATCCATTTTATAGAAATAGCGTCGCTGCTGATAGGGGTAGCTGCGTCGATGATGGCATTGTTGTCATTGGTTCCGGCATTCCGGCTGTAGGAAGACCAATCCGAGCTAAAATTCTTCAGCTCTGTATTCTCCGGTGCCTCCTCCAGGGACTGTTTCACTGTCATAGGATCACTGGACTCTACCGTAAAGGAGCCGCTGGCAGACTTATAACCCTTGGCAGACAGGGTATAGGAATAGTCGCCCATGGTCAGGTAGTAGACCCCATCCTGATCATTCTGATGCTGTCCCTTGGCATCCGTGATATTGACAATGGCCGTCTCCGGCTCCTTGAGGAAGGTTACCGCTGCCGGGGCAATTCCATAGACATAGACCACATATTCCCCGGTCTTCAGATCGCCATTGCTGACCTGGATCAGGAGCTTATGAACCCCCGACGTCAAAGTCATCTCATAGGTTCCCTGCCCTGTCGTCTCATCCAGCTCCACCGGGGTATCATTGACCGTAATCGCATCCCCCTGGCCGCCTCTTGTAAGCTGCAGGTTCAGGCTTTCCAAACCGGTAGAAATTCCCAGGAGATATTCCCTGTTGGAATACTGGAAGGAAGAAGAAAGTTCTACACTGCTTCCATCTCCTGCTGTTGCGCTTAAGCCGTTCAAAGTACAGCAGCGCTTCACAAGGATAGTCCATACCTCCTCCCCGGCAGGGGTTTCTATGGTCAGAGTATAGCTGCCCCCTTCTGCAGATTTCGCATCATAAGGCAGGTAAGCACCCGGACAGTAGAACTGAAAATCCCCTTGCCTATTCTTTTCCATCTCGTAGGTCTTTTCCGCACCCGAGTAGGTCGTCCAGGCCAAGGTAGCCTTCTGCACCGTCTTGCCCGCCGTAAAGGAGGGGAACATATATACAAAGGTCTGTCTCCAGGCCGGAGTATAGAAGGTAACCACCTTATTCTCCGCATCCAAGCTGGACTCATAGCGACTCGTATCCCTTACTGTCATGCTGGAAGCAACTGTCATATCTGCCAGGGCATTGACCGTCTTATTCTTTTCTACCAGGACTTGACCGCTGGCTGTCACATAACCATCCGTGACGGAGAATTCTGTAACTCCGTCTGAAAGGCCTGTCAGCAGGGCCTGAGTGGGATCCTCCGGATCCACCGTCACTGTGGCAATGCTGGCATCCTCCGTCGTCCAGGTCAGAGGATAGGAATCCATGTCCACAGCAGAGGTCACTTTGGCCGTCACCTTGGCCGTAGGCTGATCTGCAGTAAGATCCACCCCTGTCTGGTCCAGGGTAATGGTCTTGATATTGTCGGTTCTAGTCCGGTAAAAGGTCAGCTGATACTCCTGGGATCTGCTGTCCTCCCCCTCTCGCACTGCCTTGACAATGGCAGTGGTAACCTGCTGATCCTGGTTCAGATTCAGCCGATAGACCAAGGTGCCTGCAGTAGTTCCCTCCGTGGTGGCCTTTTCATCGTTCACATAGACAGCATCCACGGCGGCATCATATACACCCAGGGTCAAGGTGACATAATCTCCGGTCAGCTCAGCCGTATTCTCTATCTCCGTAGAGGACATCACATAGCCGCTCATGGCAACGGACTTATTATTGGCAGAAGTAACTGCCAGAGACTTCAGATTCGTCTTACGCTGAACCTGGATGGTCCAGTTCTCCTTCCCCCTCAGGGTAGTCAGCTCCATCTGCATCTGACCAGTCGCTGTAGTAGACGACAGGGGGGTAGGGGTGGCCTTGGCTGTGGTAAAGGCAGATGTGGCATTGTCCATGGGCAGGCTTCGGCTGATCTCGGCCCCTTTATTCAGGTTGGCCCCGGATACATAGGATATCTTGCCGCTTAAGGGCCCTGCTTCCCTATCCAGATCCAGGCTCATGTAAAAGTTATTGGATGCCTCCGGAACATATACCGTACAGATCTTGTTTTCATAATCCAATTGAGTCTCGTAATCCAGCTTCACGCTGGTAGCTCCAAAGGAAGCCCCCAGCAGCACAGATTGATCTTGGGAGACCTCCTCTCCTGACTCATTACTTGTCCCTACCTCTGTCTTGATGGCAGCAGGGGAAGTTGCGCCTGGAGAACCTGTGGAATCCCCAGCCGCAGGAGTCGCCCAGGTGCCCACAAACAGAAGGGCACTGAGAAAAAGCGCTAATTGTTTCCTCATGTCTTGTCTCCTTATTCTAATCATCTATAACTATTCCCTTCCTCCGCTCTGCCCAGGAACCAGTTCCGCCCTGGTTCCTGGTAAACCCGCAGTCAGACTTACCGGTCCCAGCCTGCATAGAGGGTCAGGTTGTGATCCACGGTATCCTTCTGGAAATCCCAGGGCTTTGTACATTCCTCATCCTTGTACCAGGCTTGGAAGAGGCTTCCTTCCTTCACCGGAATCGAAGGCTGGGAGATCTTGCTTCCCCTCTTCACCCGGCAACCTGCCACCGGACTTCCGCCCCTGGCATCAAAGCGTACCGTCTTTTTGCCGAGGAAGAAGAGCAGGAAGAGAATCACAAGCAGGAGAAGAATTCCCAACAGGACCCATACCAGTGGCGAAATGGAGGAAGAGGCAGCCGGAGCTGTCCCCTCAGCCCAGCCTGCATAGAGCGTTATGTTCCCCTCTACCTTATCCTGACTGAAATCCCAGGCCTCTCCCTGCAGATCCATGTCCCTATACCAGCCCTCCAGATAATAGCCTTCCTTCTCCGGATCCTCCGGGCGTTCAATCTTGCCTCCCAGGGCTACCGTCTGGTCCGGCAGACTGGTATCGCAATTGGTCACAAAGCGTACCCTACACTCCTGACTCACCGTCACTGTCACATCCTGCGTCGTAGCAGCATAGCTGTCGCTGCCATCCGGAAGAGATACCTGGTGATTGCTATTGCGAATCACGGAAGAACCGGATTCTCCGATCACCTTCAGCTGAAAGCTGCCGATCAGGGTCTCCGCCTTCCAGCTGGCGCCTCCCGTCAGGGATACAAAGTTCATATAGAAGGCATGGGTGTTCTGATCCCTCATGGCCAGGTCCCTGGTTGTAATACTCCCGCTGGTCATCTCACTGCCTTCCACCAGCTCAAAAAAGCTGCTGTCATAGAGGATCTCATCCTGCATGGCATACATGGTATAATCCGCATCTGCGTCTGTCCGCTTCAGGGTCAGCATCACCGTAATCAGATCCCCGGTAGACACCTGCTTCTCCGCCTTACCATCCACCGACAGCTCAAAGGCGTAGGTTTGGGAGGAGTCCTCTGCCGATACCGGAAGGGCCAGAAGACTCAATAGCATGCACAATAGCAAAAACAGACTGCTTATTTTTTTCTTCATTTGTTCTTTTCTCAACCTCCAAATTGCCAAATGATCTCTTGTACAAGGAAAAGCGCCCATGCGACCAATCGCCGCACAGGCGCTCATGAAGGTTCTACGCAGGCGGACCAGGTGACAGCAGGTGCCCAGCACATAACCCATCGTATCTGACTTATCCACATGCCGATCTTCCGCTGTTTCTCTTGTCCTCCATCCTATCGACCATGGCTTCACAGTGACTCACTCGCAGGGCCTTCCACCCTATTCCGATTGTTCTCACAGAAGGCGAGAACAGGGTTATCTGCTCTATTTTCAATTACTCCCTCTAAAATACCATGGAATACTTTTTTTTTCAAGAGGATATACACTGCAATTCAAGAGTTCACAATTTCCAGCACCCTAACCGGGCGTCCTGCTGATCCGGCAGACCCGCAATACCTGCTCCTCCACCTGGAATTGCACCTCCAGCCCTGCAAATCCAAATCCATACACCCGCCCCGGATCCTTTTGGTAAGCCGGTCTGGGATCCAGAGCCAGCACCTCCTGCAAAGCCTGCCGATGCTCTGGGGGAATCTGCTCCATCCAGCAGGGGGGAATCTCCACCTGCAGCCTGTAATCCTTCGTCTCCTCTGTAAAGCCGCCTACAGCCTCCGGATGGCTGTCCACATAGGGGAGATAGGGCTTAATATCGAAAATAGGGGTACCATCCGCCAGGTCAGCACCGGCAATGTGAAGAACCGGCCCCTGGGGTCCCTCCAGCTCAATCTTTTCCAGCTTCACCGAAGACAGGCCCAGGCTGTTGGGGCGAAAAGGCGAACGACTGGCAAAGACCCCAATGCGCTGATTGCCTCCCAGACGGGGGGGCCGCACGGTGGGCGACCAGGTATCCCGCAGGGCCTGGGAGAATTGCCAGATCAGCCAAATATGGGAAAATTGCTCCAAGCCTCTTAAGGCATCCGGATTCCGGAAGGGGGGGGCGAAAACAATCTGGGCCTTCAGCTGGGGGGCAAGCCCGCTCTGCCGGGGTATTCCAAACTTGTCGGGGAAGTCACTGTGGACTCGGGCGATAATGTCCATACTCTCATCACCTCATAAAACAACTCCTATGCCTTCTTGTGCTTATGACAATTCCAACTTGCCCGTATAGAGCTGGTAGTAGGTTCCCTTTTGTTGGATCAACTCCTCATGGGTGCCTCGCTCGATGATCCGGCCGTGCTCCAATACAATGATGGCATTGCTGTTGCGGATGGTGGACAGCCGATGGGCTATGACAAATACGGTTCGTCCATTCATCAGATTATCCATTCCCTGCTGAACGATCTGCTCGGTACGGGTATCGATGCTGGAGGTAGCCTCATCCAGAATCAACACCGGCGGATCTGCGATGGCAGCCCGGGCGATGGAGAGAAGCTGGCGCTGACCCTGAGACAGTTCCTCGCCATCGCCACTTAGGTGGGTATCATAACCATTGGGCAGGCGACGGATAAAGGCATCCGCCTGGGCCAGTTTCGCAGCTCGGTAGACCTCTTCGTCCGTGGCATCCAGCTTGCCGTAACGGATATTTTCCATAATACTTCCGGTAAATAGGTGGGTATCCTGCAGAACGATTCCCAGGGAATGCCGCAGGTCTGCCTTCTTGATCTTGTTGATATTGATGCCGTCATAGCGGATCTTACCATCCTGCACATCATAGAAGCGGTTGATCAGGTTGGTGATGGTAGTCTTGCCGGCACCGGTGGATCCTACAAAGGCCAGCTTCTGGCCCGGCTTGGCGAAGAGGGTCAGGTCGTGAAGGACAATCTTGTCATCGGTATATCCGAAAGACAGGTCGGCAAAGCGCACATCTCCCTTCAGCTCTGTATAGGTTACGGTACCCTCTGCCTTGTGGGGATGCTTCCAGGCCCACAGGCCCGTTCTCTCCTGACACTCCTCCAGGCTTCCGTCCTCTTTTCTGCGGGCATGTACCAGGGTGACATAGCCATCATCTGTCTCAGATTCCTCATCCATCAGGCGGAAGATCCGCTCCGCACCGGCTAAGGCCATAATGATGGAGTTAAATTGCTGTGCCACCTGGGAGAAGGGCTGGGTAAAGCTCTTGGTAAATTGCAAATAAGCCACAATGGTACCGATGGTCAGACCGCCGATTCCCTCCACCAGGAAGACTCCTGACAGGATCGCAATCACCACGAAGAGGATATTTCCCAGGTTATTCATCACAGGTCCCATGACGGAGGCAAAAACATGAGCCTGGGAGGAGCTCTGATAGAGCTGGTCATTCAGGACGTCGAATTCCTCCTCGGATTTCTTCTCATGGTTAAAGATCTTCACCACACGCTGTCCATTCATCCGCTCCTCCACGAAGCCGGTGATATTGGCCAGGTCCACCTGCTGGCGGACGAAGAACTTTCCGCTGCTCCCCCCCAGCTTCTTGGAAATCAGGTACATAACGAAAACCATGGCCACCGCCACCAGGGTCAGCAGGGGGCTTAAAACCAGCATGGAGATCAGGGTAACCACCACCGTGATGGAAGACATCAGGATCTGAGGGATAGACTGGTTGATCATCTGCCGCAGAGAATCCGTATCATTGGTATAAAGGCTCATGATAGAGCCATTGGTATTTTCATCAAAAAATCGAATCGGCAGGGTCTGCATATGGGAAAACATCTCATCTCTGACCCTTTTCAACACTCCCTGTCCAATCTTGACCATAAGGCGACTATAAAGGAAGGAACCCACCACGCCCAAGAGGAAGATACAGGCCAGCACCACCATGGCCTTGTAGAGCTCCCCATAATAGGGGTTAGCCTGACCCACCAAAGGCAGGATATAATTGTCCAGCATAATCTTCATGGAATAAGAAACGGCGATGGAGGCCACCGAACTGACGGCGATGCTCACCAGCACGATGAAAAATTCCGCCTTATAGGTGCCTGTTACATATTTCAGCAGCCTGGCTGCTGTCTTCATAGGACTCTTTGTCGAAGGCTTTTTCTGTGAATTATTCATTTTCTGCCCTCCCCTTCACCTGAGATTCATAGACCTCCCGGTAAATCTGATTATTCTTTAATAGTTCTTCCGAGGTACCCATGCCATTGATCTGTCCGTCATCCAGGACCAGGATCAGATCCGCATCTTCTATAGAGGAAACTCGCTGTGAAATGATGATCTTGGTGGTATCCGGAATCTCCTCCTTAAAGGCCTTGCGGATCAAGGCGTCCGTCTTGGTATCTACGGCGCTGGTGGAGTCATCCAGGATCAGGATCTTAGGCTTCTTCAACAGGGCTCTGGCAATGCAAAGCCGCTGCTTCTGTCCGCCGGACACATTGTTGCCTCCCTCCACGATCATGGTCTCATAACCTGCCGGGAAGTCCTGGATAAAGCCATCCGCCTGAGCCAGGCGGCAGACCCTCTGAACCTCCTCATTGCTGGCCTTCTCATCCCCCCAGCGAATATTTTCATAAATCGAACCGGTGAAGAGCACGTTCTTCTGCAAGACCACCGACACCTGATCCCGCAGGGCCTGCAGGTCATAGTCGCGAACATCGACACCGCCCACCTTAATGCTGCCGCCGGTAACATCATAGAGGCGGGGAATCAGCTGCACCAAAGTGGATTTGGCACTTCCGGTTCCGCCGAAGATACCCACTACCTGGCCTGATTTGATATGTACATCCGCATCCTTCAGAGCCAATTTCCCCTCATCTCCGGAATAGCTGAAGTTTACATGGTCAAAATCGATATCTCCATTGGCTACCACCTGGATGGCATCCTTGCCATTCTCCATCTCCGGCACTTCCTCCAACACCTCCACCAGACGATCGGTGGAAGCCTGGGCGATCATGATCAGCACGAAGACGAAGGAAGCCATCATCAATGCCGAGAGAATCTGCATGGCATAGACCAGGACGCTGGTCAGCTGACCGGACTGCATATTGCCCACGATGATATCGTGACCGCCGATCCGCACCATTCCCAGGATGACAGCATAAACCACCAGCATCATCACCGGATTGTTGAAGGCAACGATCTTCTCCGCCTTGGTAAAGAGCTCAAAAACCTTCTGGGAGACCTTGTTGAACTTCTGAATCTCATAATCCTCCCGCACATAGGCCTTCACCACCCGGGCTGCGTTGACATTCTCCTGAACCGTATTGTTCAGCACATCGTAGGTATCAAAGACCTTGATGAAATACCTGTGGGCTCTCTTGGCAATAAAGATCAGCAAAAAGCCCAGAACCGGCACAGTAATCAGCAGCATAAGGGCAATCTTGGCATTAATAGCCAGCGTCATAAGCAAGGCCAAAATGATCATCAAAGGCGCCCGCACCAGCATACGAATGGTCATCATAAAGGCCATCTGCACGTTGGTGATATCCGTGGTCATACGAGTCACCAAACTGGAGGAGGAGAAATGGTCGATGTTCTTAAAGGAGAATTCCTGCACCTTATAGAAGACATCATGCCGCAGGTTCCTGGCATATCCGGCCCCGGCAATGGCACCGTATTTTCCCGCCAATGCTCCAAAGAGCAAGGCCAGCATGGCCAAAGCCAGAAGAAAGACCCCTGTCCGAATGATATAAGCCAGGTCCTTATTCTGGATTCCCACATCGATAATCTTCGACATCTGGAAGGGAATCAGCACCTCCATCAGAACCTCCAGCGTCACCAGAATGGGCGCCAAAATACTTTCCTTCTTAAATTCTCTCAATGATTTCAGTAAAACCTTGTTCAAAATCCTTCACCCCTTTATTCATTATTACCCGGAAAATCCAGCACATTCTGATAGATTTGAAGCAGATATCGTCGAAATCTTTCCTGGTCTTCCTTGGTCAACCCTTTTACCATCTGTACCTCCATCCTCTCCCGCCGTCGGATCATCTCCTTCACCTTAGCTTCCTCCATACCGGTCAGAGATACCAGCTTTACCCTGCCATCCTCCGGACTAACCCGGATCCGCACAAAATTCTTCTCCTCCAAAAGTCGGAGAATATTGCAGATGGTCGGATGAGAAACCCTCAGACAGTTCTGAATATCCTTCTGGCTGGTGGTGATGCCCTCCTCCTCCCTCTCCTTCAGAAAATGCATGATCCGCATCTGCTGCATGGTTAGATTGAATTCCCGACCGTCCGCATTCCCCCGCTGACTAAGCGTCTCACTTAAAATCTTGATCAGGGCGCCCGTAGGAAGTTCTTCCAGCTTTCCCATCTTCTGTCCTCCCGCAATAGCATGTAGCATGTTACATAATTAGGTTGCATGCTACATTATAGGAATGATTGTCCCATTTGTCAAGAGCCAATTGACAACAATTGCAAAAAAAATAAACCCCGCGATTCCTCGCAGGGTCTGATTTCTTAGTAAAACCAGTGGTTCAGCAGCAATAGAGGCCGCTTCCGGGACAGCAGCAGCTGCATAGGGCATTGATGGCGCAGCAGGAGCAGCAGGCCCCGACCGCGCTTCCCTGGTCGCATTCTCCCATATGGAAGCCGCCTCCCATGTTGGAATACCACTCGCTGTTGCCGGACAGCTGCTGCAGCAGCCTTTGAAACTGCAGGTTCTCCGGCTCCAGGTTCACTGCCATCTGGGCGTCCTCCAGGGCATTCACGTTATTGCCTAATCCGGCATTGGCAATGGCATGGAGATAATACCAGGTACCATTGCGGCCGGATATGCGATTCAGCACATGCAAGGCCTCCATATAATGACCGCTGTTAATATAATTGACTGCTGCCTGCAGCTCCACATTATTCTCGTAGTTCCCCTCAGTCCAACCCCGATAGCCATAGCTACCTCCGCCACTGCTGTATCCATGGGAGGAGGTGCCATGCTCCTTCTCGTCCATGATCTGCTTATAAGCCTGCTGTATCTGCTTGAACTTTTCCTCCGCCTGAGCCTTGTTGGGGTTGTTGATGTTGGCATCCGGATGGTACTTCCGGCTCAGACTTCTGTAGGCCTTCTTTATCTCATCTGCACTGGCGTCCCGTGATACGCCCAGCACCTCGTATGGATCCTGCATTGATTACCTGCTCTCCTCGTGCTTGCTCTTCTGCTCTGTCCGCAGCATCTTATACCTTGTCCAGATACCAGCATACAATATATTTTTCAAAATGTCCACATTTTCTAAGACGGGCAGACGCTCAAAGGCCTTAGAGGCGGAGGCTGCCATCATGGTCAGAACCTGCAGAGCCTTCTCCTGATAATCCTCCTGTCCCACCAGGGGAAGGAAGGGATTATAATTGCCCGACTTACTGTCCTTTTCCGTATCCTCATAGGCGTCCATCAGATAAATGAATTTGCCCAGATAAAAGCCAATCTTCTCCAAATCTTCCGCCCAGATATCCTCTCGATAGCGAAAAATCTCTCCCATCAGCTGGCCGGTAAGCCCTGCGGCCCGATCCAGATCCTTCTCCCCCTTCTCCTCCACCTGGTGCAGATCCTTGAGATAAGAGCGGATCGCCTCCACCTGCCGGGGATAGCGGACCGCCACCTTGCCATAAGAATTCCGCAGCAGCCGGGCCGCCACCAGACTTTTCTTCTTCTTCTCATCCAGCCAGTCATCCATGAGATTGTGATAGACCAGCAGAACATTCATATCCGCTGCGTATTGAGTGCAGGAATTCCGCAGACACAGCTTTTTCTGAAAGGGATGGAGCAGGCAGAAATGCTTCTCCTGGCGGGGTTTTTCCTCATAGAGCCCCGTCAGCAGGATAGCCAAAAAAGTCATGTCATAGGTCAGGGTCATGCGAGACAGCTGCCCCCAGGACCTCTTCAGATCCTGGCAGACCCCGCAATAGTAGGCATGATACTTCTCCAGATCCTTAACCTTCAATTCTCCTCTGTTCACCGTGATATAACCGAACATGCTATTTCCCTCTGTTCCCCGTGATAGTTCCGAACCAGCTATTGCCTTCTGTTTCCCCTGGTAGTTCCGAACCGGTTATTGGCCTCAGGTACGCTTAATAAAATCTGTGTGGCATCTGGGGCAATGAATGGAAATATTGCCCTTGCCCCTGGGCACCCGCAGGGTCTTCTTGCAGCTGGGGCACTTAAAATAGCAATGATCCCGATCCTGAAAGGCCCTGGTTTTACCACGGAAGAAGCCCAGGAACTCCCCCTTTAGACGCAGAAACTTCTCATTTTGCATCCGCCGCTTGGCAAAATCCCTGGACAGCATCCGGATATAGGTCCAGACCAGCAAAACCAAAGCCACTGTAGATAAGATCCCCCGGCCAACAAAGAAGGAAACAATAAGGAGTGCAAGTGACAGATAAATCATGAATCTGCCCAGCTCATCCGTCCCATAACGTCCCTCAAAAAAATCCCGAAGTTTATCCCTTAATTTATTCATATGTGATTCACCCCTTCCGGCCTAATGTAGTTACTTTAGCCCTTTTTGGGAGGAATTGCAATTTCCCTCCCATGAATTTTTCATAAAAAAACCATAAAAGCCCATTTTCCCTCCTTTTCCTGCCTTTTGACATAAGAGCCCCTCCTGTGTTACAATAGCCAAGTCCGGATGAATGGTGGTTTATTATCAAACACTACTTAGTTGACAGCGAAAATGTAAATGACAACTGGCTGATGCTGCTGGACATCTCCGGGGATGCGGATGAGATCGTCATATTCTATACGAAGAACTCCCCCCACATGGCCTACAGCTCAGTCATCAAGCTGCTGCAGAACAGCTCACGCACGATCAAGTTTGAAGAATGTTATGAAGGAAACAACGCTTTGGATTTCCAGCTCATCTCCTATCTAGGCTATCTGATGGCAGGTGAGAATCCTGCGAATGCCGAATTCGTCATCATGAGCAACGATACCGGTTACGATCCGGCAATTCGCTTCTGGAAGAAAAAGGGCTTTTCCATCAAACGATTCAATATCAATTATTGCAAGATGGCTGTTCAAAGGCAGAAGCAGGTCTCTGCCGAGCCCCTGGACAAGGCGGAGCCTACAGAGGAGGCAGCAGGCGCGGCGGAGGAAGCTCTTACCGAGACCCCGGAGCTTGCAGAAAATGCAGCCGAGGAAAAGGCTGCTGCGGTGGAAGGTACAATTTCTGCCGAGAAGGCAACCCTTGCAGAGGATGCTGCGATGGCAGAACATGCGACCCTTGCAGAGCGTGGGACCCTTGCGGAGGCTGCAGCGGCGGCAGAGCATGGGACCCTTGCGGAGACTGCTGCGGTGGCAGAGCATGGAACCCTTGCGAAGGCTACTGCGGCGGCAATCTCTGCTGCTACAGGAAAGAATATGTCAGGAAGTGCGGAGACTGAGACAGTTTCAAAGCCAGATGCCAAGTCAAAGATCGTTGCGGTGACAAAGGCAGAGCCTGCGGCAGGCGCCGGAGCCGAAGGGGCTTCCAAGGCGGCAGCAGGTAAGGACTCCGAACCGGCATATCCCGTTGCAATCGTAACACCGCCTGCCGGAAAAGCTCCTGTTGCAGTGGTCAAGCCCCCCGCAAGCAAGAACCCTGTTGCGGCGGCTAAGGCTCCCGCGGACAAAGACCCTGTTGCGGCAGCTAAGGCTCCCGCTGGCAAGGCCTCTCCGGAAGCGGAGACTTCTGCCCCCTCTAAGCCCTATGATTTTAACAAAGAAGAGGTAGACAGCTTCCTGAATTGTCTGGGAAAGGACAATCTGGTGCTGCTTCACGAGACCTTCGTTCATGTCTACGGTATGGAACAAGGTCAAGCAATCTACAAAACAATCAAAGAGAAGACTTACACCTACAAGCGGGAAGAGAACCTCTCCCGCAAGGATAAGGTCATGCGCTTCACTGATATGATTTTCGCTCGCAGCAATCTGGATGCACCCGGGAATTTCGTGGACTTCCTTGAGAAGAACAAGGACAAGACCCGAAACCTCAATAGCATCCGCTCCGCCATCACCAAGACCTTTGGCAATGGCAACGGTATGAAATACTACAGTCTTTTCAAACCCTACTTCAAGATCATATCAGCTCTGAAATAACAAAGAAAGGTAATCCGGATAACCCGCCGACCTCTGGCCGACGGGTTTACATTTATGCTGGTAATTACAAGAACCACCCTTTTTGACAAGGAGATATATACATGAACATCATCACCATCAGCCGAGAATTCGGCAGCGGGGGCCGGGAGTTGGGCCTGCGGCTGGCCGAGCTTTTGAATTATGACTATTATGACAGCCAGATTATTGCCGCCGTATCCCAACAATCCGGCCTGGATCCCGCCTTTGTCAAGGATGCCCTGATCAAACATGGCTGGAAGAGTCAGCCCCTGACCTATCGCAGAACACTGGGTTCTGCTGCTTATACTGCCCAGTCTACCCAGATTTCCCTGCTCCTGAAGCAGAAGGAGGTCATCGAGGGCATCGCCTCTCTGGGAAGAGACTGCCTGATCGTAGGCCGCAATGCCGATATCCTTTTAGCCAACGAAAAGCCCTTCAATCTCTTCGTCTGTGCTTCCGGAGAAGCTAGGCTCCGGCGCTGCCGGGAGAGGACTCCCCAGGGAGAAAAGTTGACAGAGAAGGAGCTTCTTCGGAAAATGAGGCAGGTCGATCGAATCCGCAGCCAGACCCGGGAGCTGATGTCCGGTTCCTCCTGGGGGCAGCGAGATAACTATCACCTGACCGTCAATACCACCGACTGGGATCTTACAGAACTTGCAACTGCGGTAGCAGATTTTGCCGCCCGCTGGTTTAGGAGGAAGCAATGAAAGAGCAGATTCAATTATCCGATCATTTTACCTACGGGCGCCTGATCCGTTTTACTCTGCCCTCCATCGGAATGATGGTTTTTACATCCATTTACGGCATTGTAGATGGATTCTTTGTCTCCAACTTTGCCGGAAAGACCCCCTTTGCAGCCCTGAACCTCATCTGGCCTTTCCTCATGATCCTGGCCACCGTGGGATTGATGTTCGGCACCGGCGGCTCTGCCATCGTGGCCAAGACCCTGGGCCAGGGAAAGCGGGAAAAGGCTAATCGGTATTTTTCCCTCTTTGTCTATGTAGCTGCTGCCCTGGGAGTGATCTTTTCCCTATTGGGCTTCCTGTTCATCCGCCCCATTGCCAGCTTATTGGGTGCTGAGGGGGCCATGCTGGAAAATGCCGTAGTCTATGGCCGAATTATCATTGTAGCCATGCCCTTCTACGTGCTGCAGCTTCTCTTCCAGGCCTTCTGCGTCACAGCAGAGAAGCCCCGGCTGGGCCTAACGGTCACGATCCTGGCCGGTCTCACCAACATGGTCTTAGACGCCATTCTGGTCATGGCTCTCCCCCAGGATCTCAAACTGGCCGGAGCCGCCATTGCCACCTCCATGAGCCAGGTGGTAGGAGGTCTGGTTCCCCTGATCTACTTCGGCCGCAGGAATACCAGCATTCTCCGCCTAGGCAGAACCAGCTTTGATGCCAGGGCAGTGGGCAAAGCCTGCACCAACGGCTCCTCCGAGTTCATGAGCAACATTTCCATGAGCCTGGTGGGCATGCTTTACAATCTACAGCTGCTGAAATACGCCGGGGAGGACGGCATCGCCGCCTATGGAGTCATGATGTATGCCAGCATGGTCTTCGCCGCAGCCTTCCTGGGATACGCCATCGGAAGCGCTCCCATCGTGGGCTATCATGACGGAGCAGGGAATTACAGGGAACTGAAGGGTCTGCTCCGAAAGGGTCTGCGCATCATCGGCACCTTCGGCACAGCCATGCTGGTTTTTGCGGAACTGCTGGCCCGGCCCCTGTCCCGGGTTTTCGTCAGCTACGATGCCCAATTGCTGGAAATGACCGTCTCCGGCTTCCGGATCTTCGCGGTCTCCTTCCTCTTTATGGGCTTCTCCATCTATAGCTCCGGTTTCTTCACCGCCCTCAACGATGGTCTGACCTCCGCCCTTATCTCCTTCCTGCGCACTCTGGTCTTCCAGATCATAGCAGTCCTCCTCCTGCCCGCCCTCCTGGGATTGACCGGCATATGGGTCTCCATCGTGGTGGCAGAAGCCCTGTCCCTGATCCTGTCCGTCCTCTTCCTCCTGGGAAAGCGCAGGAAATACCACTACTAGAAAGCCAAGCTTGATTTGCTTGCCCTTCGCATGTATAATGATATCAAATCACGATTTAGTAAATCCAGATTTGATGCAGTCAGGAGAGGTTTATATGTTTATCGGAAGAGAAGCTGAGATTGATATTCTTTGCCTGGACAGGAATGGAGAAAACTATCTGGTGGGCGAATGCAAATTCAAAGGAGTGCCCTTCTCCTACTCCGAGTATCTCGATACACTGGCAAAACTGACGCCATTAAAGGAAAAAGCACAATTTTATTATGCTCTGTTTTCTGAAAGTGGATTTGATGAAAAAATCGCCTGGGAAGCCAAGGGATACAATACGAGCCTTTATGACCTGGAAGATATCGTCCGATTTGCGTGAGGAAGGCCCTGTCTTTGGACAGGGCCTTCCTCGCATTCTATTGTTGATTTAAGCCAAGGTATTCTACAAGAGAGCTGGCAATTTTCCTCGCTTTTGCATTCGGCCCTGTTTCGTAAATCGCTCCTCCTGTATCTTGCCACACAAGGATCCCATCAATATGCGCTTCTTCAATGACATAAAGATTTTTTTCTGAATCTCGTTTTCCCCAGTATCTTCGGGTCACCTCAACAACATCCAGATTTTTGTCTGCGCTAAAGCCCGTAAGCTCGTGACCTCCTAAGGAAATTGCCCCGAACTCATGAAGACATTCTCTGAAATCAGGTGCGAAGCTTAATCCCAATGCTTTTTCCGCATCCTCAATTTGCGCCATAGATGCACCTTTTTCCCCATAAAAATCCGGCCTGCATCTCATTGCTTCCATCCATTCCCTCATGACAGCTTACCCTCCCCCTCATGATCCGACCATTTTTGCGAATGCCTTCCAAAAAGCCTGCCTTTCTGCGTTCCAATTAGTTCCTTTCGCATGAGCCTCTGATATTTTCAAAAAGCCATGAAGCGCAGGATTGTCATGCTCTGCTCGTGTCAGTATTGCAAGGGTTCCATCCGACTTCTGACCAATGTGGTGCAGCTCATAGGATTTACCATTGGCATCCAGGGGGGCTGAGCCCTGTAGCATGCGTTCCCAATTGGTTCTTCCTTTTGCATCCACTCTCTTTAGGTCGATATCCGGTTTAATCAAAGCGATTCTATCGCCAACGATAGCAGGTTGCAGATTTGCATCCCGGAAGGCCTGATACTCCTCCATAGTATGAAACTGCTTAATGACATCCAGGGGATAGCCAGTTTCCTTCTGCATTGTTGCATATTGGCTCATTGTAAAATTAGTCTGTTTCGCAGCTCCATAGAGAACAGCCCCTTCACTTGCTGCGCCTGTAATTGCTCCGGTAATGGCTCCCCACTTGAATCCCTCCGTTGCTTCCATTGCGGCGGCCTCCACCGCCTCACCGAAGTCTCCGGTTTGAATCCCCCTCACGAGACCTGCAGAGATTCCACCAAAGGCCGCTCCCCCAATAGCACATGTGGATGCCGTCGTTGCCGAGGCTGCAAATATCGTGCTGACCGCCGCCGGAGCTCCTAATCCGGCAGTTACAAGGGAAACCGTCACACATACAAGGATAACGCCCGTCCCGATCGCAACATTCTTCAGCATGGTTTCGGTTGAGGTATCCTCAATTTCCTGAAGTTCCTGGACGTCAGTAGTTCCATCCTCACCCATCGTGAAAATATACTTTGTTCCCTGGAAAATGTCATCCAATTCTGCCAAGGTATAGCCAAAGTAGATATTTGATTGGGAATTGAAGGCTACCTCATCGAGATATTCCTTGGAGATATAGACGGCAGATACATTCTCGACAAAATACTCCTCACTGTTAAGGGAGGTGACAGCTTCCCTGTAAACCAAATCCTCGATGTATGCAAGCAATTCTTCATCATCTAAGGAATCGTACTGTCGCTCAGCTTCCCCCGACCCAATCTGGTCCGTTGTGGATTCTACGGTTTCTGTTGTTCCTGTTGTTTCTGTTGCTTCTGTTGACCCCGCTGTAACATTGCTTTCGCTTCCTGTGGTCATCGATGATCCTACCTGCCCACAGCCGGTGAGCAGCATCACGATGCTGAGTAATAAAGCCACTACACGTTTCAATGCTCCGCTCCTCCTTCATCGTGACGATCATCCGCTGCCTCTATCCGTTCCTTTTTCCGTTTCTTTTTCCCTGTCTTCAGGGCAATGCCAATTACAAGCACAGCGCAGACCAGTATACAGCTGATCACTGCGATCGGGGCGATGCCTGTCGCTGGCTCTTCCTCCTTTGATTCCTCACTGCTTACGCTCTCAGCATCTGAAGAAACAGCCAGGGAAGAGGACTCCCTTGTCTCTTTTTCCGACTCTTTTGTGTCTTTCGCAGACTTGGAGGCTGTAAGCTGGATGGTGCCATCATCGGAAATAGTCGCTCCCTCCTCCATGAGATCCTTGATTTCCTGGATGGACAAGCCCGTGGTCATATAGGCGCGGAGAAGGTTATTTGTTCCGACATAGATTTTCTTTGTAGTAAACTGCCCTGTGTATTCGTTGCTGACGGTTATGGTATAGATGCCCTCTTCTGTATATTCCGCGCCATCCTTCGCTGAGCCGTTGAAGCGTGTATCTTCCACAAGTCCATCGGCACTATCCTTCAAGGTTTCACGCTTGAGATTGATTTTCAAATACCTGGACTTGGCCAGATCAAGGCGGAAGCCATTCTCGGTCATAGAGCTGTTGGTCAGCTCGCTGCCGGTTTTTACATCAAAGGGGTAGACCATGCAGTTGCCGTTACGAACGGAAAATCGGAAGAAAATCCGGTAATGACCGATCTTGTCGATCAGCTCGTTCCTCGTAACCTCGTAATCCAGCGCCACCTCATAATCCCCCTCCTCAAACAGCTGCACCTTTGTATCTGCGTCAACAGATGCATTTGCTTCGAGATAATTGGTGTAGATGGTAGGTTCGGCCTTCACATTGTTGTAATCCGTATAGCGAATGATCAAGGCACCTCGACCAAAGTCCATTTTCTTGGTCTCAAAGTATTGGTCATAGCCCTCTGCATCCGCTGTAACGGACAAGTCCTTATCCTGATCCAGGCTGTCGATATTTTGATTCAATTTGAACCAAAGGGTTACCTTATCGCCGACATTTTTCAGAAATACCATATTGTCGTCATCGGCTTTGACTTCATCGGTATACCCGCTGACAAAAAAATTGCCGATATCCCAGCCATAGTGAATATCGTCCTCGTCAATCAGCTTCTCACCAAAGTAGCCGTCAAAATTTTTTGCTTTTACCTTTGTACCAAGACTGTAGGTCTGATTGAGATCGGCTCCATCGGATTCGCTGCTGTCCCTATAGGCATAAAATTCGTAAACCTCGGTGTATTTTTTGTAATCATACTTGTCCCTGTTGACAAACAGAAAATTATTTTCCTCGGTTCTGATGGCAAGCTTATATGCGATCACCACCCGGTAATAGCAGCCGTTGATCAGCTGCACATCGGTTGTGGTGTAGATAGAGTTGGTGCGGATGGGAGTACTGTCAAAGGCATTACAGATCGTATCAACATCCACCCAATTTTCCCTATCCTTGGATGTCTGAATGATGATCGCCCCCTTCATAATATCAGAGGACAATTTCATACCAGCCACTTTCTTGCTCTTATCATTTACAAGATGCCATTCATCCTCACCAGCGTTCAACAGGGTATCTCCGTAATTGTAATAGAACTCCAAATTCCCGTCGCTGACCTCATAGGACGGCACTTTGGACTCCTCGCTGACATCAGACACGTTGCCACTGATATAAAACCTTCCATAGGTATTACTATTGCCCGTCTTTTCACCCGCGCCACTCTCTTCCCATTCGTAGTGGCTGTCCTTATCAAACTCGTATACCTTTCCCGCAACCTCCGTTTTTTCAGATGCTGCAAATATTCTCATTGGCAATGCACAAATAATTATCGCAATAGCAATAAGTAGTATTGCTAATTTCGGGGGGGGTGATGCGACATCCTTTTCTCTTATTTTCCTATGCGAAGCTTCCATATACAAGACTCTCCCTTCTGATTTTCTTAAGAAGAACATTGGTGTCAATCAATAATACCATATTTCTCATCCATCGCTTCCTCTCTCTCTTCCTTCCAATCAATATTCTCCAAGAAACTCTTTCTGGACTTTTCAAGTCTCGCAAAGGCCTCCATCTTACTGTTATCATTCACCCTGGGAGCCTGCAGCAG
>CAVJHW010000006.1:0-12105 GCA_963649395.1 Coriobacteriaceae bacterium
GGCTGCTCAGAAAAACGGTCATAAGGTGGCTGTCATCGGTTCCGGCCCTGCAGGTCTGACCTGTGCCGGTGACCTGGCTAAATTAGGCTATGATGTGACGATATTTGAGGCTCTCCACAAGGCTGGAGGAGTGTTAAGCTACGGAATTCCCGAATTCCGTCTGCCCAAGGATGCGGTTGTAGCTGCCGAGGTAGAGAATGTGATTTCTCTGGGCGTTAAGATTGAGACTAATGTCATCATCGGCAAGTCCGTTACCATTGATGAGTTAATGGAGGAGGAAGGCTTTGAAGCCGTCTTCATCGGTTCCGGTGCCGGTCTTCCCATGTTCATGGGTATTCCGGGTGAGAATGCCAATGGCGTATTCTCCGCCAACGAATACCTGACCCGCAACAACCTGATGAAGGCCTTCCGGGAGGATTACAAGACTCCCATCGCCCACGGCAAGAAGGTAGTTGTGGTAGGCGGCGGCAACGTAGCCATGGACGCTGCCAGAACAGCTCTGCGTCTGGGAGCAGAGGTACATATCGTCTATCGTCGAAGTGAGGAAGAGCTTCCGGCGCGTAAGGAAGAAGTACATCATGCCAAGGAAGAGGGTATTATCTTCAACCTCCTGACCAATCCCACGGAGATTCTTGTAGATGACAATGGTTGGGTGAAGGGCATTCGCTGCATCCGCATGGAGCTGGGAGAGCCCGATGCCTCCGGAAGAAGACGGCCGGTAGAGATTCCGGGTTCTGAATTTGAATTCGACGTAGATACCGTGATTATGTCTCTGGGAACCTCCCCCAACCCCCTGATTTCCTCTACCACCGCAGGTCTGGATGTAAACAAGAGAAAATGCATCGTTGCGGACGAGGAGAAGGGACAGACTTCCAAGGAAGGCGTATTTGCCGGAGGCGATGCCGTAACCGGCGCAGCCACCGTTATCCTGGCCATGGGAGCAGGGAAGGCAGCAGCCAAGGGAATTCACGAATATATCACCAGTAAGAATTCCTGAGCACCAAGGAAGGATAGGAGCCTGGTTTGAGGCAATCCGCCTATTCCTGGTTTGGGCGGGGAGATCCCTCTGGGGCCATCTCCCCGCTCTTGTATTACAAGGAGAGCTCTTATGCGAATCACCCTTTTGACAGTAGGCAAGATGAAGGAGAAGTTCTACCTTCAGGCTGTAGAGGAATATGCCAAACGACTTTCCGGATATTGTAAGCTGGAGATCCGGGAAGTAGCGGATGAAAAGACACCGGACGGCCTCAGTGAAACAGCCAAAGAAAAGATTCGCCAGAAGGAAGGGCAGCGTCTCTTAAAATATATCAAGGAGGATGCTTATGTCATCACCCTGGAGATTCCGGGAAGAATGCTAAGCTCCGAGGAATTTTCCCAAAAGCTGGAGAATCTGGGATTGCAGGGCAAAAGCCGGCTGGTCTTTGTCATAGGAGGCTCTCTGGGGCTGGGACAATGCATACGGGAACGTTCCGACTATGCTTTGAGCTTTTCCAAAATGACCTATCCCCACCAGCTCATGCGGGTTATCCTTTTGGAGCAGATCTATCGGGGTTATAAGATTATGGAGGGTGCCCCCTACCACAAATGATGAAAAGGAGGATGTCAGGTTGACAAGGGAGGATATTGAAGCATTTATCACGCAATTTCCCATCTATCAATATGCTTTTGTGAAGCCGGAGGATATTGATTTCAACGAACGGGTACGAGCGATCTGCAAGAAAGAATGTCCCCGCTACGGCAATTCCTGGTCCTGCCCGCCGGCTGTGGGAAAGGTGGACAAATGCAGGGAAGAATGCCTGGAATACCAGGAAGCCTTGTTCTTTTCTTCTGTTACAGAGGTAGCAGATTATTCCGATATGGAGGCCAATCTGAAAACAAAGGCAGAGCATGAGAGGATGACCAAGATCATTGAAGATCATCTAAGGGACCAGGGGCTGTTAGTCTATACCCTGTCCAGCGATTCCTGCTCTATCTGCTCCAAATGCGGCTTCCCCCGGGAACGCTGCCGTCACCCGGATCTGATGCATCCTTGTATTGAAAGTCATGGAATTGTGGTGACAAATCTTGCGGAAAAGTGTGATATGGATTATTATATGGGCGAGCACCTTCTCCTGTGGTATTCTTTGATCTTTTTCAAGAATTCTCAGGATCCGGTAATAGGATAGAAGCGGGATGACAAAGGAAGGGCAGCGGAGACGGGAAAGGATGAGAGAAGCTTATGGATGCTGGCATCATAGAGGAGAAGCTGGAGATACCTGCGGCACATGAAAAGAATATTTATGGTCAATTTGACCAACATAGCAAGAAGCTGGAACGGACTTTGCATGTTTCCCTGATTTCCCGGGATGGCTCCCTTCGGATCATTGGTGCGGCGGGCAATGTAGCCTGTGCCAGGAAATGCCTGGAACAGCTTCTGCAGCTGTCTTTGAGAGGCAATGAGATCACAGAGCAGAATGTGAATTACCTTCTGGCTCTGTCCATGGATTCCAGGGAGTCGGATCTGGTGGCACTGGACAGTGATTGCATCTGCCATACCATAGCAGGGCGGCCCATCAAACCCAAAACTCTCGGCCAGAAGCAATATGTAGACGCCATCCGGGACAAAATGATCGTATTTGGCGTAGGACCCGCCGGAACCGGCAAGACCTACCTGGCTATGGCTATGGCTATCACTGCTTTCCGCAATGATGAAGTCAGCCGAATCATTCTGACCCGGCCTGCCATTGAGGCGGGGGAGAAGCTGGGTTTCCTGCCCGGCGATTTGCAAAGCAAGGTAGATCCCTATCTGCGCCCCCTCTACGATGCCCTCTATCAGATCATGGGAGCCGAAAGCTTCCAGAAGAATATGGAAAAGGGGCTGATCGAGGTGGCACCCCTGGCCTACATGAGAGGCCGAACCCTGGACAATGCCTATATCATTCTGGACGAGGCTCAGAATACCACGCCCGCCCAGATGAAGATGTTCCTGACCCGTATCGGGTTCGGCTCCAAGGTCATCGTCACCGGGGATGCCTCCCAGAAGGATCTGCCTGTAGGCGCCGTCTCCGGTCTGGATGTGGCCATGCGGGTGCTGAAAAAGGTAGAAGGCATCGCCTTCTGCCAGCTTACCAGCAAGGATGTGGTCCGTCATCCCCTGGTACAGCAGATCGTTCAGGCCTATGAGGAGTATGAGAAGCGAACCGGAAACGCCCGGGACCGCGAAAAAAACCAAGGCAGGAGCAGAAAAAGGAGCCGGACATGATACCAAATAAGGAGAGAACCGAAAGGAGGATGCGCTATGACATTGCGGCTGGAGGATGAACAGACCCTGTCTCTGGACTTTGACCGGGAGGCGGTAGCCCGCCAGGTGATTGAGACAGTATTGGACCTGGAGCAATGCCCCTACGAAGCGGAGGTTTCCCTGACCCTGACGGACGATCCGGAGATGCATCGCCTGAACCGGGAATTCCGGCAAATAGATCGCTCCACCGACGTCCTGTCCTTTCCCATGGTAGACTTTCCGGCACCAGCCTCCTATGATTATCTGGAAGGAGCGGAGGATTGCTTCGATCCGGACAGCGGGGAGCTTCTGTTGGGAGATATTGTAATTTCTGTGGAAAGAGCACAGGAGCAGGCGCAGGAATACGGACATTCTCTCCTGCGGGAATATGCCTTTTTGATTGCCCACAGCATGCTGCACCTGCTGGGATACGATCATATGACACCGGAAGAGGCCGCTGTGATGGAAGGAAAGCAGGAAGCTGCCCTGACTGCCCTGGGAATCACCAGAGAGAACAAGGGGCATTCCATCATTCCATGGCCCAAGGGGAAAAGAGGAGAGAGATCCCATGAATCTACGAAGAATCAACGAACTGGCCCGTAAGGAAAAGGCGGAGGGACTGACGGAAAAGGAAAAAGAGGAGCAGAGCCGCCTGCGGGGGGAATATATTGCAGCCGTCCGCAGAAACCTGCGCAGTCAATTGGATCATATTAATATTCAGGAGCTGGATGGCTCCATCACCAACCTGGGAGAAAAGTATGGAAACAAAAAAAGACATTAGAAAGTGCATCTTTTCCCGCAGAGAAGCTGCAAAGGAAGAGGACCTGCTGACAGGCAGTGCCCGCATTTTTCAAAAGGTCTGCCAGACAGAGGAATACCGCCGGGCCAGGTCAGTCTATGCCTACATGGACTTTCGCCGGGAGGTACAGACCCGAGAATTCATTCAGCAGGCCTGGAGAGAAGGAAAGAAGGTAGCAGTCCCCAAGGTAGTAGGGAAGGATTTGATCTTCTATCAGCTGGAATCCTTCCAGCAGCTGGAGCCTGGTTATTTTGGAATTGAAGAGCCCATATCCGGCATCCCGGCGGAGGATGAGGAAGCCCTGCTCATTGTTCCGGGAGTGGCCTTCGACATCCACCGCCACAGGATCGGTTACGGACAGGGATTTTATGACCGCTACCTCAGTCACCATTCTCATCATGCAACCATTGCGGTAGCCTTTGATTTTCAGGTACTGGAAGAGGTACCCTTTGAAGCTACAGATATCTGCCCCAACCTTTTGATCACCGAAAGCCAAATCTACCGGAACAACTTCGAAAGCCCCGACAAGTAGCTGGGCTGAGGCCCTGCTTTCCGTGGATCAGCAGGCGGCTCCAACCCCCTGCTAAGCTAGGACGCTGTAACAGCGTCGGAAGGGAGAATGCTATGGAACTTCTCACGATTGGAATGGGTGCCAGGGCGGCTGAGCCCCAGGTACGAAAGCTGACCACCACCCAGAAGAATCAATTTCTGACTCAATGTGCCCAGGATCTGCAGCAGCATGCAGAGGAGATTCTGGCAGCCAATGCCAAGGACATGGCCAAGGGGCGGGAAAATGGAATGTCCCAGGGACTTTTGGATCGTCTCCTACTGACGAAGGACAGGATAGACGGTATGGCAGAGGGCTTATGCCAGGTAGCAGCCCTGGAAGATCCCATTGGGGAGGTTCTGGGAATGAAGAAACGCCCCAACGGCCTCCTGATCGGTCAGAAACGGGTACCCCTGGGGGTAGTAGGCATCATCTACGAAGCCCGTCCCAATGTGACGGCAGACGCCTTCGGCCTTTGTTTTAAGACCGGCAATGTGGTGATCTTGAAAGGGGGCAGTGACGCCCTTTCCTCCAACCTGGCCATCGTCCAGTGCATCCGCAGAAGTCTGGGACAGGCCGGTCTTCCCATGGATGCCCTGCAGCTGATCACCGACACCAGCCATGAGACCACCAATGCCTTCATGAAGATGAATCAATATGTGGATGTATTGATTCCCCGGGGTGGAGCAGGACTGATTCGAGCCGTTGTCAACAACAGTACCATCCCCGTGATTGAGACCGGAACGGGAAATTGTCATATTTTCGTAGATGAATCCGCAGACCTGGATATGGCAGTCAAGATCATTCTCAATGCCAAAACCCAGCGGGTAGGGGTATGCAATGCCTGTGAATCCCTGGTGGTGCATGAAAAGATCAAGGATTCCCTGCTGCCCCGCCTGTCCAGAAAGCTGCGGGAAGCCAAGGTGGAGATGCGGGCGGATGCAGAAGCTCTTCCCCTGGTGGAGGGAGGCATCCCGGCTACCGAGGAGGATTGGGGCAGGGAATACCTGGATTATATCCTTTCCATCCGAACGGTTGCATCCATCGATGAGGCCATTGCCCATATCAATAAGTATAATACTCGCCATTCTGAGGCTATCATTACCTCTGATTATGCCAATGCCCAGCGTTTCCTGGAGGAGATCGATGCGGCTGCGGTCTATGTCAATGCCTCCACCCGTTTCACCGATGGCTTCGAGTTCGGCTTCGGCGCAGAGATCGGGATCTCCACTCAGAAGCTCCATGCCAGAGGCCCCATGGGCTTACTGGCGCTGACCACCACCAAATATATCATTTACGGAAATGGACAGGTACGCCCCTAGGGCGGAGCAGTCGGCTTTCCTTTGCATAGTGCCCAAAAACAAAATGACTTTTGGTCAAAATTCTACAAACAGGATATTGACTAAAGGTCATTTTTGCGCTACCATACAAAATGACCGTTGGTCATATATGTGTGCTCAGAAACGTAAGGGCATGCAATCTAAAAAAAATAAAATAAGAAGGGAAGTAAGAAAAAATGGAAAAGTTTGGACGAAAAATCGTAAAATTTCGGATCCCTATCTTTATCCTGGGCCTTCTGCTGCTGGTTCCGGCCCTCTTCGGCTATATTCACACTAGAGTGAATTATGATATTCTCTACTATCTGCCGGGCGAGATTGAGACCATGCAGGGGCAGAATATTCTGGAGGAGGAGTTCGGCACGGGTGCCTATTCCATGTTTATCTGTGAGGGAATGTCTAATAAGGATGTGGCAGCCCTGAAGGAGAAGATAGAGAAGGTAGATCATGTCTCCCAGGTCGTTTGGTATGACAGCTTCCTGGATCTGAGTGTTCCCATGGAGATGCTGCCGGAGGAGGTGCAGAAGGCCTTTCTTTCCGATGACTCTACCTTGATGTTTATCATCTTTGATACCACAACCTCGGCAGACGAGACCATGGATGCCATCGATGAGATTCGATCTCTGTCCAACCAGCAATGCTTCCTGAGCGGTATGTCTGCCATTGTAACAGATACCAGAAATCTGGCTGAATCAGAGGTAACCATCTATGTCATCATTGCTGTGATCCTGTCAGCCATCGTGCTGGCTCTCACCATGGGCTCCTATCTGATTCCCGTCTTTTTCCTTCTGAGTATCGGCTTTGCCGTTCTCTATAATATGGGAACCAATATTTTCTTCGGACAGATATCCTATATTACCAAGGCCCTGAGTGCGGTCTTGCAGCTGGGGGTTACCATGGATTATTCCATCTTTCTCTGGCACAGCTATCAGGAACAGCTGACCCATTCTCCGGAAAATCATGGGGAAGCCATGGCTCAGGCTATTGCCGCCACCATCAAATCCGTGGTAGCCAGCTCCGTCACCACCATCGCCGGCTTCGTGGCCCTGTGCTTTATGAGTTTTACCCTGGGACTGGATCTGGGACTGGTAATGACAAAGGGTGTTATCTTCGGCGTCATTTGCTGCGTAACCATATTGCCTGCCATGATCATGATCTTTGACAAGGCCATAGACAGGACCAAGCATCGCCAGCTGATCCCCGATTTCCCCAAAATCTCGGATTTTGTGGTAAAGCATCATAAGATTTTTGCTCTGGTATTTATCCTGCTCTTCATCCCCTTTGCTTATTTCCAGAGCCATACCAATGTCTACTATAACCTGGATTCCTCCCTGCCGGAGGATCTGGAAAGTATTGTCGCCAATACCAAACTGCAGGAGGAGTACCAGATGGGTGCTGCCCACATGATCCTGCTGGACGATAATATTACGGAAAAAGACAAATATAAGATGATTGAGGAAATGGAAGAGGTAGACGGTGTGAAGCAGGTGTTGGGCCTGGAAAGCATCATCGGACCTGCATTCCCGGAAAGCATGATTCCTGACAGTATCAAAAGTATTCTAAACAGTGGAAAATATGAGCTGATGCTGATTACCAATGAGTATCAAACCGCCACAGATGAGGTCAATCAGCAGATTGAGGAGCTAAATCAGGTATTGAAGAAATATGATTCCACCGGTATGCTGGTGGGCGAAGCCCCCTGTACCAAGGATCTGATCGATATCACGGATAACGATTTCAAGGTCGTGAGCATGGTGTCCATCCTGGCTGTCTTCCTCATTATTGCCCTGACCTTCAAGTCCATCAGCCTGCCGGTGATTCTGGTAATGGTGATTGAGGGAGCCATTTTCATCAATATGGGAATCCCCTACCTGACGGGGGCCAAGCTGCCCTTCATCGCCTCCATCGTTATAGGAACCATTCAGCTGGGCGCCACGGTGGATTATGCCATCCTGATGACCAGCCGTTATGAGAAGGAACGGTGCAGCGGAAAATCCAAGAAAGAAGCCATTCAGATCATGCACCGCACCTCCCTGCGGTCCGTCATGACCTCCGCCTTCAGCTTCTTCGCAGCCACCTTCGGAGTAGGCCTCTACTCTCAGATTGATATGATCAGCTCCCTCTGCCTTCTGATGGCCAGAGGAGCCCTCATCAGTATGTGCGCAGTTCTCCTCTTCCTTCCGGCCATCTTCTGGATCTTCGATGGAGCCATCTGCAAGACCAGCCTGAACTTCCGGAGAGCTTTGAAGTAACCCCCGGAGGAAGCTTTATTTTTCCTCCACCACCTGGAAAATAAAAAACTTGAGATAATAGCTTTCCTCTGCCGCCCACAGAATGGGATGATCCGGCGCCTGGGTGCGAAATTCCACCTGGCGCAGACGTCTGTGGGCGGTTTTTGCTGCCTCTTTCACCGTCTTAGCCAAAAGTTCCTGGGTCATGAAGTGAGAACAGGAGCAGGTGGCCAGATAGCCGCCATCCCTCACCAGCTTCAGTCCCTTGCTGTTGATCTCCCGGTAGCCCTTGATGGCATTTCTGGTTGCCTCTCTTGATTTGGTAAAAGCAGGGGGATCCAGAATAACCACATCATATTGACGACCGGCTGCGGCCAGCCTGGGCAACTCCTCTAGGACATCGACACAGCGAAAATGCACCTTATCCTCCAGCCCATTCAGCCTGGCATTGGTCTCTGCCTGGGAAATGGCATAGGCAGAGATATCCAGTCCCGTCACTTCCTCCGCCCCAGCAATCCCTGCATTCAAGGCAAAGGTCCCCATATGGGTGAAGCAATCCAAAACCTGCTTTCCCTTGCAAATGCGCTGCATAGCCAGACGGTTGTACTTCTGATCCAGGAAAAAGCCTGTCTTTTGGCCATTGGCCACATCCACCAGATAACGTACCCCATTTTCCGTAATTTCCACCTGGGGGTCGAATTCCTCCCCCATAAATCCTTTTACCTTAGCCAGCCCCTCCTTGGTTCGCTCGTTCGCATCGCTTCGCTCATAGACTCCTCGGATAGAGATCCCCTCTGCCAGAAGCAGGTTCTTCAGGATGCCTACGATCTCCTCCTTAAAGTTCTCCATACCCAAAGCCAGGCATTCCACTACCAGAATATCTTCGTACTTATCCACCACCAGACCGGGAAGGAAATCTGCCTCCCCGAAGAGGATCCGGCAGGAGGAGGTGTCCACCGTTGTCTTCCGGTATTCCCAGGCATTTCTGACCCTCATAGTTAGAAAATCATGATCAATCTCCTGATCCGGCCGACGGGTCAACATGCGAATGCGAATCTTAGAATTCTGGTTGATAAAACCGGTTCCCAGGGGATATCCGTCAAAATCGTGAACCGCCACCAAATCTCCATTCTTAAAATGACCGGTGATGGTAGCAATCTCGTTATCAAAGATCCAGGCACCGCCGGACTTCAAAGCGCGGCCTTGCCCTTTTTTTAGCGTTACAATCGTGTGAAGCATCTGTCTTCTTCCTTTCGAATCTGATGTCTGGTGGCTAACCTGGGAAGCCACCTAATATCTCTACTATTGCAAATACAGGACCAAAAGTCAACCGGAAACCCTCAAAAGCGCCTGTTGATGTGGTAGACAAGGTAAGGGAAATCAGGTAAAATACAGGGTAGTTGACATTAGCATAGCAGAGAGGATTTGTGCATCATGATAAGGAATGAAATGGCTTTGGCTGCAATCGATCTTACGGTTACTCCCCCGGAGGAGGAGCCGGATCGGCAGTTTTATTATATGGCTAAGTGTCGTCAGCTTTTGGAAGACCAGGTTAGGGACTTGGGAAGACCGCTGACCTTCTGCATTCAGACCTTTGGCTGTCAGATGAATGCCCGGGATTCGGAGAAGCTGCGGGGAATTCTGGAAGCCATCGGCTATGTAAAGGTGGAGAGGGAAGAGGCGGATCTGGTAATCTATAATACCTGTACGGTCCGGGAGAATGCCAACCAAAGGGTCTATGGCCGCCTGGGCTACCTTCATTCCCTGAAGAAGAAGAATCCCCATATGAAGATCGGTCTCTGCGGCTGTATGATGCAGGAGCCCCAGGTGGTAGAGAAGCTGCAGAAGAGTTATCGCTTCGTGGATCTGATCTTCGGCACCCATAATATCTACAAGCTGGCGGAGCTGCTGGCACAGGCCCTGGACCTGGAGGGAATGGTGGTAGATATCTGGAAGGATACGGACCGCATTGTGGAGAATCTACCTGTAGATCGAAAATACCCTTTCAAATCCGGTGTCAATATCATGTTTGGCTGCAATAATTTCTGCAGCTATTGCATCGTTCCCTACGTAAGGGGACGGGAGCGCAGCCGTAAGCCGGAGGAGATCCTAGGAGAGATCCGCAATCTGGTGAGAGACGGGGTAAAGGAAATCATGCTGCTGGGGCAAAATGTGAATTCCTACGGCAAGAATCTGGAAGTCCCCCTGTCCTTTGCAGAATTGCTAAAACAGGTGGCCGAAATAGAGGGATTGGAGCGGATCCGCTTCATGACCTCCCATCCCAAGGACCTGTCGCAGGAACTGATTGAGGTGATGAGCACTTATCCCAACATCTGCCCCCATCTTCACCTGCCGGTTCAATCCGGAAGCAGCGAGATCCTGAAGAAAATGAACCGCCGTTACACCAAGGAGGCCTATCTGGAGCTGGTGGACCGTATCCGCCGGGCTATGCCGGATATTTCCCTGACCACGGATATCATCGTGGGCTTTCCCGGAGAGACGGAGGAAGACTTCCTGGAGACCCTGGATCTGGTGGAGAAGGTGCGCTATGACAGCGCCTTCACCTTCATCTATTCCAAGCGCACCGGCACCCCCGCTGCAGCCATGGACCATCAAGTGCCGGAGGAAGTCGTTAAGGATCGCTTCGACCGTCTGCTGGCCAGAGTACAGGAGATCGCCCGGGACCAATCCGCCCGCTTCGAGGGAAGGACTATGGACGTTTTGGTAGAATCCGTCAACGAACAGGATGCAAGTCTGGTAACCGGACGCCTGGCCAATAATTTTGTAGTCCATTTTCCGGGAGACGCATCCATGATCGGCCAGATTCTGCCGGTGCATCTGGACAAATGCATGGGCTTCTATTATATGGGATCCAGGTAATATATGGGATCCAGATAATACCATAAGAGAAGCAGATCCTACAAGGGGGGAGGGAACATATGCTGGCAAAACTGGAAATGAGAATTGAACTTTTAAAGTGATTTTGCACCGCAAATCACCCTATTCCCGATTATACCCTGCTTTTCTGGGTATAACTGGGTATAACTGGGTATAATTCTACGTGGAATAGATCTCACAGGGGGGCACGATGGAATTTTCCGAAATGCAGGCACGGGCTAGACACTTGAACGACAGATTGCAAATCTACCCGCTGGTTCCATTACAAAGAAAACAGTCAACGGCAAGGAGTATTTCTACCACCGTTGGACGGAGAACAAGAAGCGGCGGGAGAAGTAGTATGTAGGTGAGCAAGGAGAATGATATGCTGAATATTTTCTTTGGAGATATGGATACGGCGGTATACAATACAGCAACATATTTTAAGTATGACTACGAAGACAGCTGGATCATTGATCCAATGGTAAGAGAAATGATATTGGATGTGGATAAATCCACCGTGATAGATAGTGGAGTAATAGATAGTCCTGTTTTGGGCAAAATATCCCCCTTGGGACTGTCCGGAGGTGTTAAGACCTTGATTCTTGTTAAGTTTGACACAGACAAGGTATTTAATGTCTCTACCTGTGGAGATAACTGTGCCAAATGGCTGCTTAGGTTAGCTGAGTCAGAGGACAGAACTGTGAATCTCCTACATCTCATGGATTTTGGCAAAGAACCATTCACAGTTCGGATTCTCAATACCAACCAAATCGTCAATTCTATGGATGAACTGGTCCTGATAGCGGGTGAATTTGTTTAGATGAAACAGACAGTGGGTTACTGTGCTCATACACCAGGAGCCCGAATCTACGACAGGGGAGACGATCATGAAAGGGAAATACAGAATTATCGTTTCAACAAAACGTTTGAAATATGAATTCGAAGTGCGGAGAAATCTGACCATCATACGAGGCGACAGTGCAACGGGCAAAACAACCCTGATTGATATGATTCGTGACTACGTAAATAATTCCTCTGCCAGCCCTGTACAC
>CAVJHW010000006.1:12158-20111 GCA_963649395.1 Coriobacteriaceae bacterium
TGTACACTTAGTTTGTGAGAAAAAATGTTTTGTACTGGAAGGGGTCTTTTGGAAATCTCAGCTGACTGAAATTTCGGACAGTATTGTTTTTATTGATGAAGGCAATAGTTTTATTAAAACAGTGGAATTCGCTGCTTCCATTCAGAATTCGAACAATTATTATGTGATAGTATCTCGCGAAGGTATTCCCACACTACCCTACAGTGTGGAAGAAATCTACGGAATTCGCACATCCGGGAAATATGGTACCCTACGCCAAAGCTATCATGAATTCTACAGGATTTACAACATGAATCAGTCTCAAATGGTAGAGCCAGAATTACTCCTTACAGAGGACAGTAATTCCGGATATCAATTTTTTGATTACATATGCAGGGAAAATAATCTGCAATGCATATCTGCAAACGGCAAATCTAACCTCTTCCGCTACCTAAAGATTCACAGAAACGAGAAGGTGCTGGCGATCGCAGATGGAGCCGCCTTCGGCTCCGAGATAGACAAAGTGCTGAAATTGTTGGCAGGTACAGCCAACGTAACCCTGTACCTGCCCGAGTCTTTTGAATGGTTGATCCTGTCGTCTGGAGTATTGAAGAAAAACCTTGTTAATGAAATTCTCAATGAACCATCCAACTATATTGAAAGCGAAGACTATTTTAGCTGGGAGAGGTTTTTCACAGCTCTTCTGTCAAATCTCACACAAAAAACATACATGGAGTATGCTAAAAACAAATTAAATCATGCATACCTGAAGGATACAGTGAAAGATAAGATTTTGGATCAAATGAAAATGATCCATCTTTGCAGGAACTCCGATTGATCTGACTCCTGCCTCACATCTTGCAACTTTTTTTGCAGCATGCTAAAATTGGTTACAGTTTCAAATGCCTGAACCTACAACATGCTCGCAACGCAGCGCTAGTTCCTTTAGGGGTATGTCGATGGGGAAGGGCTTTATGACATGCTTGCATGTACTACATTAGATGGAGAATCTGTGAATACCCCATGAATAATAAGAATATGTCGCCTATGATGCAGCACTACCTGGCGACCAAGGAAGAGTACCCGGACTGTATCTTGTTTTACCGTCTGGGAGATTTTTATGAGATGTTTTTTGAAGATGCCCAGACGGTATCCCGGGAGCTGGAGCTGACCCTGACGGGGAAGGATTGCGGCCTGGAGGAGCGGGCCCCTATGTGCGGGGTTCCCTATCATGCGGCGGAGACCTACATCAACCGCCTCATTGAGAAGGGCTACAAGGTGGCCATCTGCGAGCAGGTGGAGGATCCCAAGACAGCCAAGGGCATGGTGAAGCGGGAAGTGGTCCGAGTGGTGACTCCGGGTACGATTCTGGATACCCAGGGCCTGGATGAGTCCCGGAACAATTTCATTATGTGCATTGTCTGTGTGGAGGATCGATTTGGCATTTCTCTGGCGGATATTACTACAGGGCAATGTATGGTAACGGAAGTGGACAAGGTACGCAAGCTTCTGGACGAGATCAATAAGTTCATGCCGGCAGAGATTATCTGTAACCAGGCTTTTCAGATGTGCGGGGCGGATCTGGAGGATCTGCGGGAACGGCTGAAGATTACGATATATAGTCTGGAAGACTGGTATTTCGATGACTCTGCCTGTCAGAAAATTCTGGAAAAACATTTTCATTGCCAATCTCTGAAGGGGCTGGGGCTGGAGGACTTTAATTGCGGCACCATTGCCGCAGGCGCCCTGTTTCAATACTTATATGAGACTCAGAAGTCCAATATGAGTCAAATGACCACCATTACCCCTTATTTTGCGGATACCTTCATGCTGCTGGACAGCTCTACCAGACGGAATCTGGAGCTGACGGAGACCCTGCGGGAGAAGCAAAAGAGGGGTTCCCTTCTGTGGGTGCTGGATAAGACCAAGACAGCCATGGGGGCTCGTATGCTGCGAAGTTTTGTAGAGCAGCCCTTGATCGATAAGGAAGAGATTGAGAGACGGCTGGGGGCAGTGGATGAGATGAACCGCCAGCCCATGGAAAGAGACGAGATTCGGGAATATTTGCAGCCGGTTTACGATCTGGAACGCCTGATCAGTCGTATTACTTATCAATCAGCCAATCCCAGAGATTTGGTAGCCTTCAAGACCTCCCTGCAGATGCTGCCCCATATTCGAAGAATCCTGGCAGATTTTAAGGGAGAACTCCTGGGTCGCCTGCTGGCCGACATGGATCCCTTGGAGGACCTGTGCCAGCTGATTGACGCTGCCATTGTGGACGATCCTCCTTTGGCCATGAAGGAGGGGGGAGTCATTAAGGATGGCTATCAGGAACAGGTGGATCACTACCGGGATGCCAAGAATAAGGGCAAGCAGTGGTTAAGC
Source organism: Coriobacteriaceae bacterium (assembly GCA_963649395.1). GTDB lineage: Bacteria > Bacillota > Clostridia > Lachnospirales > Lachnospiraceae > Scatomonas. Next base: position 14,523 of record CAVJHW010000006.1, read on the forward strand.
CAGCTGGAGGCAGAAGAACGGGAGAAGACAGGGATCCGGAATCTTAAGATTAAGTATAATAAGGTCTTTGGCTACTATCTGGAGGTCACCAACTCCTTTCGGGAGCTGGTGCCGGATTATTATACCCGCAAGCAGACCTTAGCCAATGCCGAGCGCTATAGCACCAACCGCCTCAAGGAGCTGGAGGAGGAGATTCTGGGAGCAGAGGATCGGCTGTCCGCCCTGGAATATGATCTTTTCAGCCAGGTACGGGATCGGGTGGCCGGAGAGGTGACCCGGATCCAGAAAACCGCCCGGGCTGTGGCCGCCCTGGACGTCTTTACCTCCCTGTCCTTTGTGGCGCAAAAGAACCGCTATGTAAAGCCCAAGCTAAACAAGCGGGGGAAGATAGAGATCCATGACGGCAGACATCCGGTGGTGGAGCAGATGATTCCCAACGATATGTTCATCGCCAATGACACCAGCCTGGATAATGCCGACCACCGTATTTCTGTTATCACCGGCCCTAATATGGCAGGAAAGTCTACCTACATGCGGCAGACCGCACTTATCGTGCTTATGGCTCAGATTGGCTCCTTTGTACCCGCTGCCTCTGCCAATATCGGCATTGTGGATCGGATTTTCACCCGGGTGGGGGCTTCTGACGACTTGGCCAGCGGCCAGTCCACCTTTATGGTAGAGATGACAGAGGTGGCCAATATTTTGCGCAATGCTACCTCTGACAGCCTCCTCATCCTGGATGAGATCGGTCGGGGTACCAGTACCTTTGACGGTCTGTCCATTGCCTGGGCAGTGATTGAGCATATTGCGGACACCAAAATCCTGGGGGCCAAGACCCTCTTTGCCACCCACTATCATGAATTGACAGAGCTGGAGGGCAAGCTGCCCGGTGTTCACAATTACTGTATCGCCGTCAAGGAGAAGGGGGATGATATCGTTTTCCTGCGCAAAATCATTCAAGGCGGCGCCGATAAGAGCTACGGCATTCAGGTAGCTCGCCTGGCCGGAGTTCCGGAGTCCGTACTGGCCAGAGCCAGGGAGCTGGTGGCAGAGCTGTCAGCTGCTGATATTACCGCTGCAGTGAAGGATCTGGCTGGTGTCAGAAAGAGTAAAACTGGAAAGCCCCATTATGATGAGGTGGATATGGATCAGATGTCTCTCTTTGATACGGTAAAGGATCAGGATATCATAGAGGAGCTGCAGGAGTTGGACATCTCCAATATGACTCCTATGGAAGCCATGAATACCCTCTACAGGCTTCAAAACAGGATCAGAAATCGCTGGTAAGAGAAGGGGAAGCACAGACCAATGAGACGAATTGAGGTATTGGATCGGGAAACCATAGATAAGATAGCAGCGGGAGAGGTGGTGGAGCGCCCCGCCTCCGTGGTCAAGGAGCTGGTGGAAAATGCCATTGATGCCGGTGCCACGGCCATCACAGCCGAGATCAAGGAAGGGGGGCTTGCCCTGATCCGCATCACCGATAATGGCTGCGGCATTCCCAAAGAAGAGGTAGCCACCGCTTTTCTGCGCCATGCCACCTCCAAGATCCGCAAGGTAGAGGATCTGACAGGGATCGCCTCCCTGGGCTTTCGAGGAGAAGCTTTGTCCAGTATCGCAGCAGTAGCCCAGGTGGAATTGATTACCAAGACACCGGAGGATCTGACAGGAATTCGCTATTGCATCGAAGGCGGCGTGGAAAAAGACCTGGAGGAGATCGGGGCTCCCTCCGGGACCACCTTCCTGGTTCGCCACCTCTTCTACAATACCCCCGCCCGGGCAAAATTTCTGAAAAGTAAGGTCACGGAAGCCAATGCGGCAGCCACGGTCATGGAACAGCTGGCCCTGTCCCATCCGAATATTTCCTTCAAATATATCCAAAACGGGAAAAATCACCTCTATACCAGCGGAAATGGGAACCTGAAGGAGATTATCTACCAGATCTACGGGAGGGAGCTGACCAAAGAGCTGATCCCCGTAGAGGCCAAAACAGAGCTTTTGACCATGCAAGGCTTTATCGGGAATCCTTCTGTTGCCCGGGGAAATCGCAGCTATGAGAATTATTTCGTCAACGGCCGATATGTGAAAAGCAAGCTCCTGTCCAAAGCCATCGAGGATGCTTATCATGGCTTCATGATGCAGCACCGCTATCCCTTTACCCTGCTCTACCTGGAGCTGGACGGAGACCAGGTGGATGTCAATGTTCACCCCTCCAAGATGGAGCTTCGCTTCTCCCATCAGGAGGACATCTACCACCAGCTCTGCCTGACCCTGCAGAATGCCCTGCTGGAGAGGGAAAGGATTCCGGAGGTATCCCCCACAAGGGAAAAGCGGGAGAGGGGGAATTCCCTCCTGGACCAGCTTCAAAAGCAAAAATTGCCGGAACCCTTTGAAGAAGTGCGCAGGCAAACGGATGCCGCACCAGGGGAAGGATCGACGGAAGCACTGCCCCGGGAAGAAGTGCCCAGGCAAGCTTATGCCCGGCTTGGGGCTGCGGCAGAGGCGGAGAATCCCGCAGCCGGGGCGGCACAAAGGGTGTCTGACCGGCAGGCCTTCTATCAGAGCTCAGCTTCTTCCCTTCCCGCTGCTCCAGCCTCTTCAGCCTCAGCTTCACCCCCTTCCGAGCCTTTCTCCTCCCCATCCCCTCCCCGGCAGCTGGATCTCTTCCAGGATAAGATGTTGTCTACGGAGGGAAGGAAACGGCATCGGATCATCGGCCAGGTCTTTGATACCTATTGGCTGATTGAATATGAGAATGCCCTCTATATTGTGGACCAGCACGCTGCCCACGAGAAGGTGGTCTATGAACGGATGCGCAGAGAATATCAATCTAAGGAAATCAACTCCCAGATGCTGTGTCCCCCCAGGGTCATCAGCCTGACTGCCAAGGAAGCAGAGCTGATGAGCCAATATCGGGATATTTTCATCTCCTTTGGTTATGAGATCGAAGAGTTCGGGGGTAAGGAATATAAGATCTGCGCGGTTCCTTCCAACCTCTATCGGATAGATCCGGGGCAGCTCTTCGTGGAGATTCTGGATCAACTGGAGAATGTCAGCAAGGTTACCTCTGATCTGATTCTGGAAAGGTTGGCTTCTATGTCCTGCAAGGCTGCTGTAAAGGGAAATCAGCCCCTGTCCCGTCCCGAGGCCCAGGCCTTGATGGATGAGCTTTTGAGTCTGGAGAATCCTTATAATTGCCCTCACGGGAGGCCAACCATCATTACCATGTCCCGCTATGAGCTGGACAAAAAATTCAAAAGAATTCTATAGGTGAATGAATTGCGAAAACCATGTATTGTTCTAACAGGTCCCACTGCCGTGGGCAAGACCCGCCTATCCCTGGCTCTGGCGAAGGCGCTTCAGGGTTCTATCGTCTCAGCAGATTCCATGCAGGTCTATCGCCATATGGATATTGGCTCAGCCAAGATCCGGCCGGAGGAGATGGAGGGCATTCCTCATTATCTCCTGGATGTGCTGGAGCCGGAGGAGGACTTTCATGTCATGCTGTTTCAAGAGCTGGCATTGAAGGCCATGGAGGAGATTTACCAGGCCGGCCGCCTTCCCATCATCACCGGAGGAACCGGCTTCTATATCCAGGCTCTTCTGAAAAAGGTGGATTTTACCGAGGCCAGCCCTTCTTCTAAGGAGCGCCGGAGACTGGAAGACCTGGCAAGGGAAAAGGGGGCTCTCTACCTGCATCATCTTTTGCAGGAAAAGGATCCCCAGTCGGCGGCAGAGATTCATCCCCATAATGTGAAACGAGTCATTCGAGCTTTGGAATTCTATCAAGAGACGGGAGCTCCCATTTCCGCCCATAATCAAAGGGAGAAGGCGAGAGATTCCGCCTTTTGTTCTGCCTATTTTGTTCTGAATGATGATCGGGAACGGCTCTACCGCCGGATCGACCGGAGAGTAGACCAGATGATCAAAGAGGGTCTGGTGGAAGAGGTGAAGAAGCTGCGACAGCGGGGGCTGACACCGGATCATGTCTCTATGAAGGGCTTGGGATACAAGGAGCTCTTCCCCTATTTGGAGGGAGAGATTAGCCTGGAGGAGGCGATTCGGATTATTAAGAGGGATACCCGGCATTTCGCCAAACGCCAGCTGACCTGGTTTCGACGGGAACCGGAGGTGATCTGGCTGAATAAACCGGATTTCGATTATGAGGAGGATAGAATCCTAGCCTATATGATGGAGGTCTGGAAGGAGAAGCTGGCAGAAGAAAAGGCAGCAGAGGAAGGAAGGACACAAGAAGGAAATGAAGATCAATATAGCAGCTTTATATGAGAAAATCGGCGTCTGTCGCCCGGTCTGGGAATATGGGGAGAGAATTGCCCGGAAGCTGGAAGAACGTTTTCAACAGATTGATCAGACAGCGGAATTTAACCAATTGAAGGTGATTCAGGCCATGCAGGAGAACCGGGTCAGTGAGGCTTGTCTCTATGCCTCCAGTGGCTATGGCTACAATGACATAGGACGGGACACCCTGGAGAAGGTCTACGCCACAGCCTTTGGGGCAGAGGATGCTTTGGTGCGGCCTCAAATTGCCTGTGGAACCCATGCTTTGGCGGTAGCTCTTTCCGGCAATCTAAGACCCGGAGACCAGCTTCTGTCCCCCGTGGGGAAGCCCTATGATACCTTGGAGGAGGTCATTGGTATCCGTCCCTCCCGGGGATCCCTGGCAGAATACGGGGTCACCTACCGACAGGTGGATCTGCTGCCGGACGGCTCCTTCGACTATGAGAGGATCCGCCAGGCCATCTGCCCCCAGACCAGGCTGGTGACCATCCAGCGTTCCAAGGGCTACCAGACCCGTCCCAGCTTCTCTGTGGAACAGATTGGGGAATTAATTCATTTCATAAAGGGAATCCGGCCGGATCTGATCTGCATGGTGGATAATTGCTACGGGGAATTCGTGGAGACCCGTGAACCCTCTCAGCTGGGAGCGGATCTCATGGTAGGTTCCCTCATCAAGAATCCCGGCGGCGGTTTGGCTCCTATCGGGGGCTATATCGTAGGTCGGAAGGAATATGTGGAAAATGCCGCCTGCCGTCTGACCTCTCCTGGCTTGGGCAAGGAAGTCGGGGCCACTCTTGGGGTAAACCAGGCCTTCTATCAGGGTTTCTTCCTGGCACCCACCGTCACGGCCTCTGCCCTCAAGGGAGCCATCTTTGCGGCAAATATCTATGAAGGGCTTGGCTTTTCGGTTCTTCCCGACAGCAGAGAGGACCGGCATGATATCATCCAGGCTGTGACCCTGGGAAGTCCGGAGGCAGTCATAGCCTTCTGCCGGGGCATCCAGGCAGCGGCTCCCGTAGACAGCTATGTGGCACCGGAACCCTGGGCTATGCCGGGCTATGATGCAGATGTCATCATGGCAGCAGGAGCCTTTGTGCAGGGCTCCTCCATTGAGCTCAGCGCAGATGGGCCCATTAAGCCCCCCTATGCCGTGTATTTCCAGGGAGGACTTACCTGGCAGCACGCAAAATTGGGAATCTTGATGAGTCTGCAGAAAATGTATGAGGCCGGTCTGGTGAAACTGCCGGAGGCAGTGATTAGTGATTAGGGGTTAGTGGGCAGGGGTTAGTG
>CAVJHW010000006.1:20121-26028 GCA_963649395.1 Coriobacteriaceae bacterium
GGATAAGAGAATAGGGAGGGTGTGACAGATATGGGAAAGAGAATTGTAGTGATCGGCGGGGGGCCATCGGGGTTGATGGCTGCTATACAGGCGGCCCGGCGGGGGGCAACCGTTACTCTTCTGGAGGGAAATGACAAGCCGGGCAGAAAGCTTTTGGTGACCGGCAACGGCAGGTGTAATATGACTAATTTAAGCCAGGATCCCACCTGCTATCGGAGTAAGCATCCGGACTTCGTCTGGAACATTATCCGCCAATTTCCGGTGGACCAGACCATTGCTTTTTTCTCTGCTTTGGGGATTTATACCAAGAACAGAGACGGTTGGATCTACCCCAACAGTGACCAGGCCTCCAGCGTTTTGCAAGTTCTGCTGATGGAGGCTGCCAGCCTGGGAATTAAGATCAAGACCCGGGAAAGGGTTTTGACGGTTCGAAAGGTGGGAGAGGAGTATCTCTCCTACACGACCACCTGGAAATACCGATCCGACGCGGTAATTCTGGCCTGCGGAAGCCCTGCCTCTGCCATGGAGGGGGCCTCCGATTCTGTCATGGATTTTGCGGAGGCTTTTGGTCATCGCGTGATTCCTTTCCAACCTGCCCTGGTGCCCCTGCGGGGTCAGGGACACAGCTTTTCCAAATGGACCGGTGTCCGCATCCATGCAAGGGTTACCCTCCTGGTAAGGGGCCAGAATGTAGCGGAAGAGACCGGAGAGGTTCAATTGACGGAATATGGTATTTCCGGCATTCCGGTCTTCCAGCTCAGCCGTTATGCCGCCTGTGCCCTGGCCAAACATCACAGCGTCCTGGCTCAGATCGATTTTCTTCCCGGCTTTACCAAGGAGACCCTCCATACCTACCTGGAATGGCGGATGGAGCAATGTCCTTATAAGACCTTGCAGCAGTCTCTAATCGGCCTGATTCCGGAGAAATTGATTCCATTGGCTGCTCCCTTCGAGGCGGATATCAGCCAGACGGTCAGCTTCCTGAAGGAATATCCTCTCATCATCAAGGAACCTGCCTCCGTCAAGCAGGCCCAGGTCTGCTCCGGTGGGGTAGATACGGCGGAATTAACCCAGCATCTGGAATCCATTCACCTTCCCGGCCTGTATTTTGTCGGAGAGGCAGTGGACGTGGACGGGCGCTGCGGCGGTTATAACCTTCAGTGGGCCTGGTCCAGCGGGGCCCTGGCCGGAATCCACAGCAGCGAGCAGCAATAAGAAGAGGAAGAGAGAACATGCTACAGATTACGCAATTGAAGCTGCCTATAGGGACCAACTCCAAGGAGCTGGAAAGGGCCATCCGCCGTCAGCTCCGCCTTCGAACGGAGGATCCCCTCCGCTGGAAGATTGTCCGCCGATCCATTGACGCCAGGAAGAAGGAGGCATTGCGATTTGTCTATACCATCCATGCGGAAACCCCCAAGGAAAAGAAAATCCTGGCAAATGGTAGACATAATAATATTATGTTAACTAAGGAAGAGGGGTACTCTTTTCCCAAGAAGGGCAGCCAGAAGCTGGACCATCCTCCTCTCATCATCGGGAGCGGCCCGGCAGGTCTCTTCTGTGGTTATATGCTGGCCCTCCAGGGTTATCAGCCCCTGATCCTGGAGCAGGGACAGCCGGTCGCCATCCGCCGGGAGAAGGTAGAGCGCTTCTGGAAGGAGGGCATTCTGGATCCCCTTTGCAATGTTCAATTCGGTGAGGGAGGAGCTGGAACCTTCTCTGATGGCAAGCTCAATACCGGGGTCAAGGATAAGCAGGGGCGCAACCAGGAGGTACTCCGCATTTTTACAGAAGCCGGAGCACCGGAGAATATCCTCTACGACGCCCGTCCCCACCTGGGAACCGATCTTCTGGTGTCTATTGTGGAAAATATCCGAAATAAAATTCTTGCCCTGGGCGGCCAGGTACGCTTTGGCGCCAAAGTAACGGATCTCTTGATCCGGGAGGGGCGTGTCCGGGGAGTGATCCTGGCGAATGGGGAGGAGATCCCGGCAGAGGCAGTGGTGGCTGCTATCGGTCACAGTGCCCGAGATACCTTCCTCCTGCTGCATCGGAAGGGACTGGATATGCAGGCAAAGTCCTTCGCCGTCGGGCTCCGCATGGAGCACCCCCAGCAGATGATCACCGCCAGCCAATATGGGCCTCACGCGCCGGAGAGCCTGGGGCCGGCCAGCTATCGTCTGGCCCATACTCTGGCCAATGGGAGAGGGGTCTATTCCTTTTGCATGTGCCCCGGCGGATATGTGGTAAATGCCTCCTCAGAGGAAGGACTGCTGGCAGTCAATGGAATGAGCTACCAGGCCCGGGATTCCCGCAATGCCAACAGCGCCATAGTGGTTACCGTGAATCCGCCTGATTTTGCTCCCTACCACCAGACAGGCACACCGGAGGTTCTGGATGGATTGGCCTTTCAGCGGCAGCTGGAGAAGCAGGCCTTTCGCTGCGGAGGGGGCAGCATTCCCCTCCAGCGTTTTGAGGATTTTCGCAGGAACCGTTCCGGGGGACCGGGAAGTCTTAAGCCCTGTATCAAAGGAAGTTATTCCTATGCCAATGTTAGGGAAATCCTCCCCCCGGACCTCAATGCTTCCCTGGAAGAGGGAATTCTGGCTCTGGATACCAAACTCAAGGGCTTTGCCATGGCAGATGCCCTCCTGTCCGGCGTGGAGAGCCGAACCTCTTCCCCGGTACGCATTCTTCGGAATGAAGGACTAGAAAGCAATATCTCCGGCATCTATCCCTGCGGAGAGGGCGCCGGATATGCCGGCGGCATCACCTCCGCTGCCATGGACGGTCTGCGGGTAGCCGAAGCCATCGGTGAAATGTATATGAATATTTTATGAAGTCGTATACTTTGTTTTTGATTTGTGCTAGAATAAAGGCTAGCTTTTTCGAAGGCTATCTGTTTCCTTATCCGGAAGAGAGTGGAACGGAGGCTACATGAAAACAGGAACTACCATGAAGGAATTGCCCCAGGAAGACCGCCCTTACGAGAAGTGCCTGGCGGGAGGGCCGGAGCAGCTCTCCGATGCGGAGCTGCTGGCCGTGATCCTGCGATGTGGGGTACAGGGAAGAACCTCTCTGCAGCTGGCGGGAGATATCCTTCAGCTTTGCCGATTTGAAGAGGGGCTGACCGGCATCCATCACCTATCCCTGCACCAGCTTCAGGAGCTTAAGGGGGTCGGTTTGGTGAAGGCAGCTCAGATCAAGTGCATCGGAGAGCTGTCCAAGCGCCTGGCTCGCAGCCAGGCCAGGAGAGAGCTGGATTTTCGGGATCCTGCTACCATTGCTGACTACTATATGGAGCATCTTCGTCATGAAGAGCAGGAAAATGTTCTCTGCATGATGCTGGATACGAAGAACCATTTTCTGGGGGATCCCTGCATCAGCAAGGGAACGGTGAATACCTCTCTGATCTCTCCTCGAGAGCTTTTTCTGGAGGCTCTGGCTTATCACGCGGTACACCTGATTCTGGTTCATAATCACCCCAGTGGTGACCCTACCCCCAGCGTGGACGATATCCAAATCACGGAGCGGATTGCCCGGGCAGGTAACCTGCTGGGCATCACCCTGCTGGATCACATTGTCATCGGGAATCATGCCTATGTCAGCATGCTGGAAGCCGGAATACTGCCAGACAAAACTTGTACATCATCTTCCAAATGAAAGAGGATATGCCAAAGATGTTGTTTCAACGAACCTATGGCATAGATTTGGGCACCAGCAGTGTCAAAATCTATGACTATAGAAAAGATTCGATTGCCAAAGAAAAGAATATGATAGCAATACGGAATAAGGATACGGTCTTTGCCGTGGGCAATGCTGCCTATGAGATGTTCGAGAAGAATCCCATGAACATCGATGTGGTAACACCCATGTCCAATGGCCGTATCAGTGATGTTATTTTGGTAGAGGCTATCCTCCATAACCTGCTGGAATCCTTTCCCAGCCTTCCGGGATACCGGCCTACTCTTTATTTCACGGTACCTGCGGGTACCACGGAGATTGAGAAGAGAGCCTACTATTCCGTTGCCCATAGGGGCAAGCTGAGAAAGTGCCGGGTTTATCTGGTAGAAAAGCCCATTGCAGATGCACTGGCTCTGGGCATACCCCTGCGAAAGACCAAGGGGTCTATGATTGTCAATATTGGGGCTGAGAGTACAGAGTTGTCTGTCATTGCTGACTCCAGGGTCATCATCAGCAAGATGGTGCCTCTAGGGGGAAAACAATTCAACACCGCCATCCTAGCTTCCGTGCGTCGCAAGAACAGCTTCCAGATCAGCCATAAGACAGCCAAACGTCTGAAGCTGGCTCTGACCAATCTGAAGGGGGGGCAGCCGGAGGGAAGGAAGGTCATGGGCATGGATGCCAGCACCGGTCTTCCCAGAGATGGTATTGTGACCTCCCATACGGTAACCCGGGCGGTTGTGGAAGAGCTGGAGAACATCGCCGTGGAAATGAAGAAATTTCTGGAACGGACACCCCCCCAAGTGCGGGCCAATATTTTGAAAGAGGGAATCTATCTCTCCGGCGGAAGTACCCGTATGCCCGGCATCGACTCTTATTTTGCGGAGGCTTTGGGATGTCCGGTACAGCTGTCCCAATATTATGATCTCTGCACGGTCTGCGGACTGAAGGAACTCATTGCCCACCCTGCCCTGCATCGGTGGGCCTTTGTACCCAAGAGAAGAACCTATGAATGAAAGGCAGCCATGAAGAAAAAGAATCGATTTCAGATAAAAAGCAAACATCTCCTGGTCATTATGACCTTCTTATGCATCAGCGCCATTGCCTTGACGGTGACAGAGAAGGTTTCCATTGCCCCCCTAAGGAATGCAGCCGGCATGCTGATCGTACCCTTTCAAAATGGCATCAATTCCATCGGACAATGGCTGACGCAGAAGCAGGAGGGCTTTCAAAGCGTAGCAAAGCTGTCAGAGGAGAATCAGGAGCTGCAGGAGAAGGTCAGCCAGCTGACAGAGGAGAATACGATCCTCAGCCAGAATCAGGAGGAGCTGAAGCGCCTGCAGGACCTCTATCAGCTGGATGGAGATTATTCCCAATACAGCAAGGTGGCCGCCCAGGTGATTTCCAAGGACCCCGGCAATTGGTACAGCACCTTTATCATTAATCGGGGAACAAAGGACGGCATTCAAGTGGATATGAACGTCATCAGTGACGGAGGTCTGGTGGGCATTGTGACAGAGACGGGGCAGGACTGGGCCACGGTGCGTTCTATTATCGACGATGCCAGCAGTGTCAGCGCTATGACGGTAACTACCTCGGATACCTGTATCGTCTCGGGAGACTTAAGACTCATGGAGGAGGGGAAGCTGGCCTTTGACCAGATGAATACAGACAATACCATCTCAGCCGGTGAGAAGGTAGTCACCTCCCATATCAGTGATAAATACCTGAAGGGCATTTTGATCGGCTATGTATCAGAGGTAACGGAGGATTCCAACCACCTGACCAAAACCGGTTATATCATTCCGGCCGTGGATTTCCAGCATTTACAGGAGGTGCTGGTGATCCAGGAGCTGAAATCCACAGGAGGAGATTAAATGCGCAGGAGAATTGTAACATTTCTTGTCATTCTCGCAACCTTTCTGCTGCAAAGCACCCTGCTGCAGGCTCTGCCTTTCTCCCATGTGACCCCCAATCTCCTGTTGATTCTGACCGTTTCCTTTGGCTTTGTGCACGGGAAACGCAGCGGCTTATGGACCGGATTCCTATGCGGTCTCTGTATCGACCTGTTTTACAGTAACCTATTCGGATTCTATTCCCTGGTCTATATGTATGTGGGCTATCTCAATGGCAAGCTGTATAAGGTTTTTTTTGACGAGGATATTAAGGTGCCAATGCTGTTGGTGGCTGTCAGCGATCTTGCTTATAATCTATTATTTTATC
>CAVJHW010000006.1:26125-33910 GCA_963649395.1 Coriobacteriaceae bacterium
TATCTGCTCCAATTTGCCTTTCGTATGCGGTTCGACTTTCAAGCCTACCTCATCCATACGATTCTGCCGGAGATGATCTATACTGTTTTGCTGACCATTCTTTTTTACAAGATATATTTTCACATCAACAAGAAGCTAATGGCTGATGAACAGGAGGGACAGTATTCAACTTGGTTAAGAAGATAAAGAAAGCTCTGAACAAACTATTTTCCCAACGTTCCCTGATTCTTTTGGCTGTATTTTTTTTGATGACAAGCATCCTGGTGATCCGTCTGTTTCAGCTCCAGATCATTCATGGGGAAGAATATGCGGAGAATTTCACGGTGGCCACCACCAAGGAACGCAGCCTGAAGAGCACTCGAGGTAATATCTACGATGTCAATGGCAAGCTCTTGGCCTACAATGAATTATCCAATTCCATCACCCTAGAGGACAATGGCACTTATTCCTCCACCCGGGAGAAGCAGCTGTCTCTGAATGGGGAGATTTATCGCCTGGTTCACCTCATTGAGGCCCATGGCGACTCTATCACGGATGATTTTCATATTATTCTGGATGAGACCGGGAATTATTCCTTTGACGTGCAGGAGGGGGTAACCCTTAACCGGTTTCGGGCGGATGTATATGGACGTCAGAAGATTGAGCAGATGACCGCCCAGGAGGCAGCCGCTACAGCAGACCAGATCATGGAGGACTTAAGCGGCTCTGACCGTTTTGGTCTGGTGAATGCAGACCGCCCCTATACCGAAGCGGAATTGTCTGCCCATGGACTGCCCAAGGAGCTGTCCAAGGAGGACCAGCTGAAGATTGTCATTGTCCGCTACCTTCTCTCTTTGACAGGCTTTCAAAAATACATGCAGGTCACCATCGCTACCAATGTCAGCGATGAGACTGTGGCTGCCATACGGGAAAATGCCGACAGTCTTCAGGGGGTGGATATTGCCGAGGACTCCATCCGAGTCTACAATGACGCAGAGGCGCTGGCCCCTATTATCGGCTATACCGGCAAACCCTCAGCAGAGGAGCTGGAAGAATTACAGACCCAAAGGGACGATTATACCAGTGCCTCCATCATCGGTAAGGCCGGGATCGAGCAATATATGGAGACAACCTTGCAAGGCACGGACGGTTCCGAGGAGGTGTCTGTGGATAACCTGGGCAAGGTGTTGGCCATCAACGAGGATTCTCGCGTGGAGCCAGTACAGGGAAATGACTTATACCTGACCATCGACAGTGAGCTGCAGGTCGCCTGCTATCAGATCCTGGAGCAGAGAATCGCCGGTATCCTGGTGTCCAACATACAGAAGGTAAAGACCGTGGAGGAAGCCGAGGTGGATCCGGAGGATGAAGATGCCATTCCTATCCCTATCTATGATGTCTATAATGCCCTCTTCGAAAACAGTGTCATCGACATTTCTCACTTTACCAAAGAGGGTGCCACTCCTCTGGAGCAGGAGGTGCAGCAAAAGTTCGTGGCCAAGCAGCAGGATGTCTTTGCCTGGATCAGCAGCGAGCTGACCGGGGACAGCCCCTCCGCCTACAAGGATCTCAATGATGAGATGAAGACCTATATGGATTATATCGTAGATGACATGCTGATCGATGATACCGGAATTCTGGATTCCAGTGCCATCGATACCACAGATTCCGTCTACAAGGCCTGGACAAAAGACGAATCCATCAGTCTCAAGGAATATCTGTCCTATGCTGCCAGTCAGAACTGGATCGATCTCTCCCAGCTTCCGACAGAAAGCGATTACCTGAATTCCGATGAGGTCTATCAGACCCTAACCTATTATATTGTTACCTATCTGGCGGAGGATAAGGGTTTTAGCAAGCTGCTCTACAAATACATGCTGCTGGATGATATCCTCTATCCGGAGAATGTTTGCCAGCTTCTCTACGATCAGGGCATTTTGTCCACGAAGGACGAGGATTATACTGCCTTTCAAGCCGGCACCCTGGAACCTGCGGATCTGATCATCAAGAAGATTCAGTCTTTGGAGATCAAGCCCAAGCAGCTGGCTCTGGATCCTTGCTCCGGTTCTATCGTCATCACGGATCCGGATACCGGGGAGGTAAGAGCTCTGGTAACCTATCCGGGCTATGATAATAACCGCCTGGCCAACCAGATGGACACGGATTATTATTGGGAATTGTATAATGATCTATCCACCCCCTTTTATAACAAGGCCACCCAGCAGCTGACAGCTCCCGGTTCTACCTTTAAGCCGGTTATGGCGGCGGCAGGTCTCAATGAGGGGGTGGTAGATGACAACACTTTGGTGAATTGCAACGGCCTCTTTGGAGAGGGCCTGGTGGATACCGGTGACCAGATTCATTGCTGGTATCTGCAGGGGCATGGGGATCTGAATGTGACAGGGGCTATTCAAAATTCCTGCAATGTCTTCTTCTGTACAGTGGCTTACCGACTGGGCTTAAATGAGAACAATGAATTTGTTCAAAGCGATGCGCTAAGCAAGATTCAGACCTATGCTCAGCTCTTTAACCTGGATCAAAAGACCAACCTGCAGCTAACGGAATCCTCCCCCCATATCTCCGATGAGTTGGCAATTCCTTCCGCCATCGGACAGGGGACTCATTCCTATACCACCTCCCAGCTGGCTCGCTATGCAGCGACCATTTGCAACAGCGGAACCAGCTACGATCTGACCCTGCTGGACAAGGTGACCGATGCTTCCGGTAAGGTATTACAGGAATACTCGCCCACGATTTCCAAGCAAACCTCCTTCTCTCAGGATATCTGGGATGACATCCATGAGGGGATGCGAGGGGTGATCCAGTCCAGTTCAGAATTTCAGGATTTTCCCGTGGAGCTCTATGGCAAGACCGGAACGGCACAGGAGTCCAAGAATCGTCCCAACCATGCCTTGTTTATCGGCTATTCCCATTACCAGGGGCAGGACGATATTGCCTTTGCCATCCGTATCGCCTATGGTTATTCCTCTGCCAATGCGAAAATGGTTGCCAAAGACGTGCTTCGGTACTATTATAATCTTGAGGACGAAACAGAGGTTCTGACCGGAACTGCCGCCCAGGGCGGTATCTCCAATACCGTAACCGACTAGAGGATCTACATGCTAAAACAATATAAACTGAAAGACTATAATCTCCGACTGGTGCTTCTGCTACTGGCCATCAGTATCTTCGGGATTCTGCTGGTAGGATCCGCTGACCCCTCCCTGCAGAAACGGCAGCTGGTGGGAGTTGTGGCAGGGATGATTCTGATGGTGATCGTTTCCCTGATGGATTACAGCTGGATCCTGAATTTTTATTGGATCATTTATCTGGCCAATTTCGGTCTCTTGCTGCTGGTTCTTCTGACAGGCAGCACCAAGAAGGGGGCTTCCCGCTGGATACAGATTGGAGGAGCCAACGGCTTCCAATTCCAGCCGACAGAGATAGCCAAGATTATGCTCATCCTCTTTTTTGCCATGTTTTTTATGAAACACGAGGAGGATTTAAACACCTTTAAGACCATAGCAAAAGCTATTCTTTTGCTGGCCGCTCCCCTTTTGCTGGTGATCCGGCAGCCGGATCTGAAGAATACCATTACCATAGGCCTTATTTTCTGTATCCTGATCTATGTATCGGGACTCAGTTATAAGATCATAGGCGGAATTCTGCTGGTGCTGGTTCCTCTGGTATTGGTTCTCTTTTTCTTGATTACACAGACGGATCTGCAAATCATTGATTCCTACCAGAAGGAACGAATCATGACCTTCCTGGAGCCGGACAACGAGGAATATTCCGAATCCTCGATTCAGCAGAACAATTCTGTCACTGCCATCGGCAGCGGACAGCTCACCGGAAAGGGCCTAAACAATAACAAGGTTTCCTCTTCCAACAAGGGGAATTTTGTAGCGGAGATTCAAAATGACTTTATCTTTGCGGTAGCAGGAGAGGAGCTAGGCTTTGTAGGATGCTTTATCATTCTCCTTTTGCTCTTCTTCATTGTATATGAATGCATTCGCATGGGCCGACGAGCCAAGGACTCTGCCGGTCATACTATCTGCTGTGGCGTCGCCTCTCTGGTGGCTGTCCAGAGCTTTATCAATATCTGTGTTGCCACCGGCCTTATGCCCAACACAGGAACGCCCCTGCCCTTTGTCAGCTATGGCCTTACATCCTTATTCAGTTTATTTATCGGCATGGGGCTGGTTCTGAACGTAGGTCTTCAGAACCGCAACTATTACGGAGGTGAAAAAACCCATGAATATCGGATTCATCGCACATGACGAGAAGAAAAACCTGATGCAGAATTTTTGTGTCGCATATAGGGGGATTCTGAAGAACCACACCCTCTATGCCACAGGAACCACCGGACGCATGATTGAAGAAGCCTGTGGCCTGAGCGTGCGCAAATACCTGGCAGGCCATGTGGGGGGCGTACAGCAGCTGATGATACAGATTGAGCAAAACGATATCGACCTGCTGATCTTTTTGATCGACCCCAACAGTCCCAAGAGCCATGAGCCCAATGCCAAGCAGCTGATTCGCATCTGTGATACCCATTGCACCCCCCTGGCCACCAACCTGGCCACAGCAGAGATGATGATCAAATCCTTAGATCGGGGAGAGTTAGACTGGCGTGAATTCTACAAAACCAAAGAAGATTAATATACTGAACCGCATGCTGATCGTTACCCTGATCTTCCTGGTGGTGCTCTTCAGCATTTTCCTGATTCTCTTGATTCGGCAGGAAAGGGAGTTGGATCTGTCGGAGGCCTATGCCCCCACTATTTCCGTCAATGAGGCAGGAACTGCTTCTTTGGGAGATACTTCATCCTCCCAGATGGCGGATGCCTTTGCCTCCCGCCTCTGTGTCTCGGAGGATTCCGTGGCCTTGGAGGGAGTGAGTCTGCAGAGCAGCCAGGAAAAGGGGCTTTTATTCAATCTGGAGACAAAGGAGGCTCTCTTCGCCCAAGGCATCTATGACCAGGTATATCCAGCCAGCATCACCAAGATCATGACAGCCCTCTTGACGATCAAATATGGTAATAGGGAGGATCTGGTGACCATTACAGCAGAGGATCTGGCTCTGGAAGAGGGTTCTCAGATGAGTGGGATGATAGAGGGGGATCAGGTAACCATGGATCAGCTCTTTCATGCCCTAGTCATCTATTCTGCCAATGATGCGGCCATGGCGATTGCCCGGCAGATTGGGGGCAGTGTAGACCATTTTGTGGAAATGATGAATGAGGAAGCTCTGTCTTTGGGGATGACCGGCACCCATTTCATGAATCCCCACGGACTTCATGACGGGAACCATTATACCACAGCTTATGATGTATACCTGATGCTAAAGGAAGTCTACAGCTATAGCCAATTCACTGATGCAGCCCAGATGAAGGTCTATCAGCTGACAGTAACTCGAGCCGATGGCAGTTCGGTCACCTATCGATTGGATTCCACGGACAAATACCTGACGGGAGAGAAGACCCTTCCCAAGGATGTCACCTTCCTGTGCGGAAAAACCGGAACTACCGATGAGGCCGGTTCCTGTCTGGCTGTCATTGTCCAGAATGCCTATGGCCTTCCCTACATGGCAGTTATCTTGCATGCAGACAACCGTTCCATCCTGTACGAGGATATGAATACCCTGCTGACGCAAATCAATCCTCCTGCCTCCTAAAGGTGTCATCACCACGAATTAATACTTGAGTTTTTCATTCAAATACCCTATAATTAAAGCATGAACTCAGAAATTTCTAGTATAATTACTCATTTTAATCCAAGGAGGAAACTGCGATGGTTCAACTGATTGTCGGAAAAAAAGGGAAAGGGAAGACAAAATACCTTCTGGATAAGGTTAATACCGCAATTAAAGAGGTTAGTGGCAATATCGTTTATCTGGACAAAAGCTCCAAGCATATGTATGAGTTGAATAACAAGGTGCGACTGATCGATGTATCCCTGTTCCCTCTGAAAAACAGTGATGAATTTATCGGCTTTATATGTGGGATCCTGTCTCAGGATCATGACCTGGAGCAGATGTATCTGGACAGCTTTCTGAGATTGTCTTCGCTGGAAGAGGACAGAACCTTACTGACTGACTGTATCGGCCAATTAGAGAATATCAGCAAGCTTTTTCATGTAGATTTTGTTCTCAGCATTTCTATGGATAAGGATGAGTTAGATGCCAGCCTTCAGGAGAAGGTAATATTGGCTTTGTAATACTTAGGGAGTTGGAGCTGACAGGTTCTGCATTCCCATCGGATGCTTGTAAGCCTCGGACGTTTGAAACCGGCGTCCGGGGCTTGCTTATTGCAGAAAAGGAGGGGACAGTTGACAGAGAACAAGAAGAAACGCATCCATCTCAATATCGGAACTGTGATTTTCGGTGCTCTTTTTCTCTATCTGATCATCACAGTGTTCCTTTATCTGACCGCAAGCCGCATCTCTTCCTACCAGGTTACCGCCGGTCCCCTTTCCCGAAACGAGACCTACAATGCCCTTATTTTGCGTTCAGAGGAAGTGATTCGCGCTACATCGGGAGGTTATGTCAATTACTTTATCCAGGACGGTTCCAAGGCAGCCAAAAACGGGTCTGTCTGCAGCATCAGCAACACAAAGAGCCTGCTGGAAACAAAGGAACTCAGCTCCCTGGATCTGTCAAAGCTGCAGTCTGCCGCCTCAGATTTCTCCGCTGCCTTTGACAGTAATCATTTTAATCAAGTCTATGATCTCAAATATAACCTGAATGGACTCCTTCTTGCAACAGAGGACAGTTCTCTGGCCGGAACAATCTATACTGCCTCCACAGATGGCATCGTGGCCTATTCCTGCGATGGCTATGAATATCTGACCCAGGAGGAGCTTACCGACAAGGATTTTCAATCCGGTTCCTATAAGAAAAACAACCTGCGAAAGGAAGGGACAGTAGAGGCTGGGGATTCTATCTATCGTCTGATCAAAAGCGAGACCTGGTCTATTGTAATTCCCGTCACAGACCGTCAAACGGTGCGTCTGGCGTCCCATTCACGAATCAAAGTTGTCTTCCAAAAGGATGGCAAAAGTGAGACAGGGGATCTGACCCTCTTTGCCAATGGAGACCAGCGTTACGTGAAGATTACCTTCGACAGCGGCATGATCCGATATTGTAATGACCGTTTTCTGGATGTTGAGCTGGTCACGAATACCAGGAGCGGGCTAAAGATACCAGTTTCCTCCATTGTGACCAAAGAATTCTATACCATACCCCAGTCTCTGCTGACAGCAGGAGGGGAGACTGGGTCCTCCGGTTTCCTGAAGGAGGTCACTGACAAGGATGGGAATGCTTCCACCAGCTTTGTGGAGGCAACCCTTTATGCCAAGGCTCAATTGGAGGATCAGGGGGATGTCTATTATATTGATCGCTCCCTGTTTCAGGAGGGAGATGTTCTGATACAGCCGGATTCCAATACCCGATATGTGGTGGGAGCCACCGGAAAATTGGAGGGCGTGTATTGCATCAATAAAGGATATGCTGTCTTCCGCAGAATTGTCATCATCGATCAAAATGAAGAATATTGTATCGTTGAAACCGGCACCTCCTATGGAATTTCCCAATACGATTACATTGCCCGGGAAGGGGACAGGGTGAAGGAAGAGCAGGTACTTTATTGACAAAGGAGAGAATAAGCATGTTAAAAGAGAATTATTTCGAAGTAGAAGAAAGGATAAGGGCAGCCTGCCAAAGGGCGGGCCGAAAGCGGGAGGAGGTGACCTTGATCGCTGTCAGCAAGACCAAGCCGGTGGAAATGATCCGTGAGGTCTATGACC
>CAVJHW010000007.1:0-25554 GCA_963649395.1 Coriobacteriaceae bacterium
GGGCATGCCCCCGCTTAGAGATAGAAATGAGAAAAGGAATTGAGGAGAGAGAATGATTTCAGCAAATAATGTAACCCTGCGTGTGGGTAAGAAGGCACTTTTTGAGGATGTGAACATTAAGTTTACCGAGGGCAATTGCTATGGAATGATCGGAGCCAATGGAGCGGGCAAGTCTACCTTCCTGAAGATCCTCTCCGGTCAGCTGGAGCCCAGCAAGGGGGATGTCTCCATTACCCCGGGCCAGCGTCTCTCCTTCCTGGAGCAGGACCATTTCAAATACGACGCCTATCCGGTGATGGATACGGTGATCATGGGCAATGCCAGACTCTATGAGGTTCGCCAGGAGAAGGATGCTCTCTATGCCAAGGAGGACTTTACCGATGAGGATGGCATCCGGGCCAGTGAGCTGGAGGCGGAATTCGCGGATATGAACGGCTGGGAGGCAGAATCGGATGCGGAACAGCTGCTGAATGGTTTGGGCATTCCTACGGAGCTGCATACGGCGATCATGGGAGACTTGACCGGATCCGAGAAGGTGAAGGTCCTTCTGGCCAGAGCCCTCTTCGGCAATCCGGATATCCTGCTTCTGGACGAGCCTACCAACCACCTGGATCTGGATGCTATCGCCTGGCTGGAGGAATTCCTGATTAACTTTGAAAATACGGTTATCGTGGTATCCCATGACCGCTATTTCCTCAACAAGGTCTGCACCCAGATTGCCGATATTGATTATGGGAAGATCCAGCTCTATGCCGGCAACTACGATTTCTGGTTTGAATCCAGCCAGCTGCTGGTGAAGCAGATGAAGGAAGCCAATAAGAAGAAGGAAGAGAAGATTAAGGAGCTGCAGGACTTTATCTCCCGTTTCTCGGCCAATGCATCCAAATCCAAGCAGGCCACTTCCAGAAAGAGAGCCCTGGAGAAGATTCAGCTGGATGAGATCAAGCCCTCCAGCCGCAAGTATCCATATATTGATTTTCGCCCCAACCGTGAGATCGGCAACGAGGTCTTGCAGGTGGAGGGTCTGACCAAGACGGTGGACGGAGTGAAGGTGCTGGATAATCTGACCTTTACCCTGGGCAGGGAGGATAAGGTGGCCTTCGTGGGAGGCAATGAGCAGGCTATTACCATGCTCTTCAAGATCCTCATGGATGAGGAAAAGCCGGATTCCGGCTATTACAAATGGGGCATCACCACCAGCCAGACCTATTTTCCCAAGGACAGCACGGCGGAGTTCGATTCAGACCTGACCATTGCCGAGTGGCTGACCCAATATTCAGAGATTAAGGACGTAACCTATGTCCGGGGCTTCCTGGGCCGGATGCTCTTCGCCGGAGAGGATGGAGTCAAGAAGGTGCGGGTTCTGTCGGGAGGGGAGAAGGTTCGCTGCCTCCTGTCCAAAATGATGATTTCCGGCGCCAACATCCTCTTGCTGGATGAGCCCACCAACCACCTGGACATGGAATCTATCACAGCCCTCAACAATGGCCTGATAAAGTTCCCCGGTGTGGTGCTCTTTACCTGCCATGACCATCAATTTGTCCAGACCACGGCCAACCGGATTATGGAGATTCGGCCGGATGGTCAGCTCATTGACAAGATTACCACCTATGATGAGTACCTGGCCAGCGATGAGATGGCCAGAAAGCGCCATGTCTATACCATGACAGAGGAGGACAACTAAGGGATATGAGGAAGCCGGTATTAGTGATTATGGCCGCGGGCCTGGGCAGCCGCTATGGTGGTCTGAAGCAGATGGATCCCATGGATGACCAGGGGCATATCATCATTGACTATTCTATCTATGACGCAGTCCGGGCAGGCTTTGAAGAGGTTATCTTTATCATTAAGAGGGAAAATGAAGCGCTCTTTCGGGAATGTATCGGCGACCGGATGGGAAGTCGGGTCCAGGTGACCTATGTGTACCAGGAGCTGACGGATCTTCCCCGGGGTTATCAAGTGCCGGAGGGGAGGGTCAAGCCCTGGGGCACAGGCCATGCTATTTTAAGCTGCAGAAGGGTTCTGGAAGGAACTCCCTTTGCCGTGATCAATGCAGATGACTATTATGGGAGAGAAGCCTTTCGCCTGATCTACCAATATCTGGCCTCCCCCCAGGATGATGAGAAATACCACTATGCCATGGTGGGTTATGCCATTGGCAATACGGTGACCGAGCACGGGTCTGTGGCTCGGGGAGTCTGCCAGATGGATGAGCAGGGGCATCTGACCGATATTAGGGAGCGCACTCGAATTGAGAAGCGGGAGACAGGCATTGCCTATACGGAGGATGAGGGAGTCAGCTGGATCCCTCTGCCGGAAGATACTACCGTATCTATGAACTTCTGGGGATTTACAGGAGGGATGCTCAGAGAGCTGGAGGAGCGGTTCCCGGCCTTTCTGGAGGAGAATCTGAGGAGGAATCCTCTCAAATGCGAATATTTTCTGCCCTCGGTGGTGGAAGCCCAATTAAAGGAAGATAAGGCCCAGGTAGAAGTATTGAAGACACCGGACAAATGGTATGGCGTTACCTACCGGGAGGACAAGCCCGGGGTCATGGCTGCCTTGCAAAAGATGAGGGAAAGCGGAATTTACCCTGAAAAGTTGTGGGATTAACCTATTTATTCATGCCTTTTACGTAAAATAAGAAAAATTTTTTGCTTTTCTTGTTGACGAATGTAATGTTTGAGGGTAGAATAGTACGGTATAAAAAACATAGCTTTAGGAGGAGATTATTATGAAGCATATGAAAAAGTTTGCAAGTCTTTCCCTGGCAGCTCTTATGACAGTATCCATGGCCGCCTGCGGAAGCAATTCAGGAAGTACAGGAGGTACATCTTCCGACAGCAGCAAGGCAGAATCCAGCGGTGCTTCTTCTGCATCCGACGCGTCTTCTGACGCTTCCTCCGCAGAGGGTGGCGTCTTCAAGATCGGCGGAATCGGTCCTGTAACCGGTGGCGCATCTGCTTATGGTCAGGCTGTTCAGAAGGGTGCTGAGCTGGCGGTAGAAGAGATCAACGCGGCAGGCGGCATCAACGGTGCTCAGATCGAGTTCAAGTTCGAGGATGATGAGCATGATGCGGAGAAGTCGGTCAATGCTTACAACACCCTGAAGGACTGGGGTATGCAGATGCTGGTAGGTACCGTTACCTCTGCTCCCTGTATCGCTGTTGAGGCAGAGGCTGAGGCGGACAATATGTTCCTGCTGACTCCCTCCGGTTCCGCAGTAGAGTGCATCAGCGGAGACAATGCCTTCCGTCTGTGCTTCTCCGATCCTAACCAGGGTACTGCATCCGCCCAGTATATCGCAGATAACAAGCTGGCAGAGAAGGTTGCCGTGATCTATGACAGCTCAGATCCTTATTCTTCCGGTATCTATGAGAAGTTTGACTTAGAGGCAAAGGAGAAGGGACTGGAGATCGTGTCCGCAGAGGCCTTTACCGCAGATAGCAAGACGGATTTCAAGGTACAGCTGCAGAAGGCCAAGGACGGCGGCGCAGACCTGGTATTCCTTCCCATCTACTACAAGGAGGCAGCCCTGATCCTGCAGCAGTCCAAGGATCTGGGATATGAGCCCAAGTTCTTTGGCTGTGACGGTCTGGACGGTATCTTGGGTGTGGAGAACTTCGATACCTCTCTGGCTGAGGGCGTTATGTTGCTGACACCTTTCGCAGCAGATGCAGAGGATGAGGCAACTCAGACCTTCGTAAAGGCTTATGAGGCAGCCTATGATGGAGAGACCCCCATCCAGTTTGCAGCAGATGGTTATGATTGTGTCTATGCCATCAAGCAGGCCGCTGAAGAAGCAGGTCTTACTCCGGATATGAGTGTATCTGATATCTGTGACGCTATGAAGACCGCTATGACAGAGATTGAGTTCCCGGGTGTAACCGGAACCATCACCTGGGATGCAGATGGCGAGCCTACCAAGGATCCTAAGGGTATGGTGATCCAGAACGGTGCTTATGTTGCTATGTAATGCCCGTTAAGCCCCGTGGCTGCCGATGCAATGGCCTGGTGAGCCCCGTGGCTGCAGGTGCAATCGCCACCAGAAGTGAAAGCTGACTCTTTCGCCCTTAGGTGTGCAGACAGGGGAAGGCTTTCCCATTATCCGATACGCAAAGAGGTGTGCCGGCGAAGAAATCTTCACCGGCACACGTTTTATTGGTGATATCTGCCGGGCAGATAGAACTGTTTGTAAGAGTTTACAGAAGCAAAAGGGGTACGTTATGAGTTTTTTGTCTTATCTGATTAACGGAGTCAGCCTGGGCAGTGTATATGCCATTATCGCCTTGGGTTATACCATGGTATATGGAATAGCCAAGATGCTGAACTTCGCTCATGGTGATGTCATCATGATCGGAGCTTATGTGGTATTCACGGCAATGACCGGAATGCAGCTGAATCCATTGTTGGCCATTTTGATCGCGATGGTTGTCTGTACATTATTAGGAATGCTGATTGAGCGTGTGGCTTACAAACCCCTGCGCAATGCTTCTTCCAACCTGGCTGTTCTGATTACGGCCATTGGGGTCAGCTATCTGCTGCAGAATATCGCCCTGCTGGTATTCGGCTCGAATCCCAAGTCCTTCTCGGATGTGGTACAGCTGCCGGCCCTGGTGCTGGCAGGCGGAGCCATGAGGATTCCCGCCAGCACCATCGTGACCATTATCGCAAATATCGTGATTATGGTTGCCTTGAGTGCCTTTGTGAAGAAGTCTAAGCCGGGTCAGGCTATGCAGGCGGTCTCTGAGGACAGAGGAGCGGCAGAGCTTATGGGCATCAACGTCAATGCCACCATCGCTCTTACCTTTGCCATTGGTTCTGCCCTGGCAGCCGTGGCAGGAGCGCTTTTGTGCTCCTCCTATCAATCTCTGGATCCCTATACCGGAGCCATGCCGGGCATTAAGGCCTTCGTGGCAGCAGTATTTGGAGGAATCGGCTCGATTCCCGGTGCCATGATCGGCGGTATTCTCCTGGGTGTCATCGAATATCTGAGCAAGGCCTACATTTCCTCTCAGATTGCCGATGCCCTTGTATTTGCGGTTCTGATTATCGTGCTGCTGGTGAAGCCCACCGGTCTGTTCGGTAAAAAAGTGCAGGAGAAAGTGTAAGGTGGCCGGTATGAAGAAGATGAGAAAAGCAACAAAACAAAATATGATTACCTATCTGATGGTAATCCTGCTCTTTGCTGTCATGCAGGGAATGTCAGCAGGGGGGTTATTGACCAATCAGATTGAGGGACTTTTGATTCCCTTATGTGTCTACATTATCGCAGCCATTTCCCTGAACCTGGTAGTAGGTATTTCCGGTGAGCTGAGTCTGGGTCATGCGGGATTCATGTGCCTGGGGGCCTTCTTCAGCGCTATTTTCTCCAAGGCTGTAGCGGATTCCATGCCCACAGGCCTGCGTTTCTTCCTGGCCCTCCTGATAGGAGCCGCCATAGCTGGTGTCTTCGGTATCCTGATAGGCATTCCGGTTTTGCGCCTGAATGGAGATTATCTGGCTATCGTTACCCTGGCCTTTGGGGAGATTATCAAAAATATCATGAATGTTTTCTACGTGGGCAAGGATAGTAAGGGACTTCATGTGGCTATGCAGAATGCCGCGGCCATGCATCTGGAAAGTGACGGAGAGACCATTCTGAAGGGAGCCCAGGGTATTTCGGGAACCCCCAAGAATTCCACCTTCCTCATTGGCTTTATCTTGATTCTTCTTACCCTCTTTATCGTGCAAAATATCATTGATTCCAGAACCGGCCGGGCTATCATGTCCATTCGCGACAACCGGATCGCGGCGGAATCCATCGGCATTGATGTGACCAAATACAAGATGCTGGCCTTCTCCGTATCGGCTGCCCTGGCAGGAATGGCAGGAGCTCTTTATTCCCACAATCTGGCCAGCTTGACGGTGAAGAAGTTTGATTACAATACCTCCATTCTGATTCTGGTATTCGTAGTGTTGGGCGGAATCGGCAATATCCGGGGCTCCATCATCGCCACCATCCTTCTCTACCTGCTGCCGGAGCTTCTCCGCTTCCTGCAGGATTACCGGATGCTGATCTATGCTATTGTGCTGATTATCATGATGCTCTTCAACTGGGCACCGGCGGCCATTGCATGGAGGGAGCGAATTTTCGAGAAATTCAAAAAAAATAAATCAAAGGGGGTAGCCTGATATGGCAATGCTGGAGGTAAGTCATCTGTCTATCGCCTTTGGAGGATTGCGGGCAGTCGACAATTTTAATGTAAGCATAGAACCAGGTCAGCTCTACGGCCTTATTGGCCCCAACGGGGCAGGGAAGACGACGGTATTCAACCTGTTGACAGGAGTCTATCAACCCGATGAGGGGATCATCAAGCTGGACGGCCAGGATATTACGGGTCATAAGACCATAGAGATCAACAAGGCGGGAATTGCCAGAACATTCCAGAACATCCGTCTCTTCAAGCAGCTGACGGTGCTGGATAATGTCAAGGCAGGACTTCACAATCATCATGTTTATTCCACTTTGGACGGTATCTTCCGTACCCCGAAGTACCACAGGGTGGAGCGTGAGATGAATGAGGCGGCTATGGAGATCCTGAAGGTCTTTGAGTTGGATGACCATGCAGATTATCTGGCCAGCAACCTTCCCTATGGTCAGCAGCGGAAGCTGGAGATTGCCCGAGCTTTGGCAACGGAACCCAAGCTCCTCCTGCTGGATGAGCCTGCAGCCGGGATGAATCCCAACGAGACCCAGGAGCTGATGGATACCATCCGTTTTGTAAGGGATCATTTCAAGATGACAATCCTGCTGATCGAACATGATATGAAGCTGGTCAGCGGAATCTGTGAGAAGCTGACAGTCCTGAATTTTGGCAAGATTCTGACCCAGGGCGATACCAGCGACGTGCTCAATAACCCCGAGGTTATCAAAGCATATCTGGGTGACGAATAGGAGGGTTGATAGCATGGCAATGCTGGAAGTAAAGGATCTGGAAGTATATTATGGGGTGATTCGAGCCTTGAAGGGGATTTCCTTTGAGGTCAATCAGGGAGAGGTCATTGCTTTGATCGGAGCCAACGGCGCCGGCAAGACAACTACCCTGCATACCATCACCGGCCTTTTGCAGGCTAAGAGTGGAACCATTACCTTCGAGGGCAGGGATATCACCCGTATGCCGGCTCATACCATCGTGAAGCAGGGAATTGCCCATGTGCCGGAGGGCCGGAGAGTATTTTCCAATCTGACGGTATATGAGAATCTCCGGATGGGTGCCTATACCCGAACGGACAAGAATGAGATTGAGGAGACCCTGCAGATAGTTTACCAGCGTTTCCCCCGTCTGGAGGAGAGAAAGAATCAGATGGCCGGAACCCTGTCCGGTGGTGAGCAGCAGATGCTGGCTATGGGGCGGGCTTTGATGTCTCATCCCCGTCTTATCGTCATGGACGAACCCTCCATGGGATTGTCCCCCATTTTTGTCAATGAGATCTTCGATATCATCGAGAAGGTAAGCGCCGGAGGGACCACGGTTCTTCTGGTAGAACAGAATGCCAAGAAGGCTCTTTCCATTGCGGATCGGGCCTATGTTCTGGAAACAGGCAACATTGTCCTGTCCGGACCTGCTAGGGATCTGCTGGAGGATGATTCCATTAAGAAAGCCTATCTGGGAGAATAAGGAGGGAACGATATGAACCCTATTATTATAACCGTATCAAGACAATATGGAAGCGGCGGGCGAACCATCGGAGAGATGGTGGCCAAGGAGCTGGATATTCCCTGCTACAACCGGGAGCTGCTGCGGATGGCCTCGGAGGAAAGCGGAATCAGTGAGAAGCTCTTTGCCAAGGTGGATGAGAAGGTGAAGACCAGTGCTCTCTTCCGCATCTCTCACAGTGTCTATGAGGGAGAATTGCTCCCTCCGGACTCGGATGATTTTACCTCAACCCGCAACCTCTTTAATTATCAGGCTAAGATTATTAAGAAGCTGGCAGAGACGGAATCCTGTGTCATTGTGGGACGATGTGCGGATTATATCCTGCGGAATTATCCCAATGTAATGTCTGTATTTGTCCATGCGCCCCATGAGTTCTGCATGCGGCAGGCCATGCTGCGCAACAGCATGACGGAGAAGGAGATGGAGAAGTACATCGCCAAGACAGACAAATACAGGGGAGAATATTACCGTTTTTATACCGGCCGGGACTGGACGGATGTCAGACATTATGACCTGTGTCTGGACAGCAGCAAGCTGGGATTTGAGAAGACAAAAGAGGCGATATTGGCCTATCGAAAGATACGTTTTGGTGTGGAAGAATGAAGACAGGAAGTAAAAGAACAATCCTATATGGAATCGGAATGGTGGCTCTCATTGGAGTCACCCTTCCTCTTCTGGGCTCCGATAACGTACCTTTCCTGAAATGGTGGATGATGGCGCTGCTCATGGGAATCGGTTTCTATCCCCTGACGCGCCTTTTATTTTCTCCGCTGGAGGATCAGGGCTGGATCTTCTCCAAGGTTCTGGGGGTGGCCCTCAGCGGCTTCCTGACCTGGGTCTTGGTCTGCAGCGGACTGGCCAAATTCACCCAGCCCCTGGTTCTGGTTGTGACTTTGGCTGCCATGGCCCTGTGCTGGATCTTCCTGGGGAGGAAAAAAGGGGAAAAGCCCCTGAATCTGAACCTGATGCTGGGGGAAGAGCTGCTCTTCCTGGCCCTCTTCCTTCTGTGGACCTATATTGCAGGCTTTCGGCCGGAGGCTACAGGAACAGAGAAGTTTATGGATTATGGCTTTATGGCAGCCATGATGCGCAGCGACAGCCTCCCTGCCCGGGATATCTGGTACGGTCTGGAGAATATCAACTACTATTATGGGGGTCAGTATTATGCTGTATTTCTGACCAAATTGACCTTCACCCAGGTCAGAGATACCTATAATCTCATGCGAGCCTTTGTGGCGGGATTTACCTTCGTCCTGCCTTTTTCCATTGTATGGCACATGCTGCGGTCCAAGATCGGCAGCCAGCCCCGGAGAGGTTGGATTCCTCCCCTGGGGGGCATCCTGGCGGGAACAGCCGTTTCCCTGGCAGGCAATATGCACTACGTCCTCTATGGCCTTCTGGGTAAGGTGACGGGATTGTCAGACCCTTCTACGGATGGATATTGGTTCTCCAGCTCCACCCGTTTTATCGGCCATAATCCGGAAACCAGTGACCAATGTATCCATGAATTCCCCTCCTACTCCTTTATCCTGGGGGATTTGCATGCCCATGTGATCAATCTCTTCTTCGTTCTGACGGCCCTTGGTCTGGTCTATGCCTGGATGAAGAAGCTGCGGGACCAAGAAAAACTCCGGGAAGGTTCACAGGCAGAGGGAAACCAGCCGGCAGTTTCGCAGGCGGAGGGAGGCCAGTCAGCAGTTTCACAGGCAGAAGGGAGCCAGCCAGCGATTTTGCAGGCAGAGGGAGGCCGGCCTGCCCTTGCGGAGGCAGAGAGGGAGTCAAGACAGGGTTTTTGCCTGAGGAAGACCCTGCTGCAGCCCCAGCTCCTGGCCTTGGGCATTTTCACCGGTATCTTCCGCTGGACCAATTATTGGGATTTTGTTATTTATGATACGGTGATCCTGATCTGCATTGTCTTTCAGGCTATTTATGCATACCAAAGGCAATGGAGACCGGCTTTGCTTACTATTATTCTCCAGGCCGGGGAGGTTTTCCTGGTGGGATCTCTGGCAGCCTTGCCCTTTACCCTGTCCTTTGAGACTATGATCTCCGGGGTAGCCCTCTGTCAGAATCACTCAGCCTTCTATCAGCTTCTGATCCTGTGGGGGCTTCCGGTAGCCCTGGTAGTCCTCCTGCTGGTGGCTGTTTTGGTTCATTTTGTCCGGAATTCGAAGAAGGGAGGACGCTTCTTTCCATTCTTCCGCCAGGTTCCCTTTAGCGACCAGTTTGCCCTGATCCTGGGCATCTGTGGGATTGGCCTGGTATTGATCCCGGAATTGGTCTATGTGCGGGATATCTATGAAAATGGGTATGCCAGAGCTAATACCATGTTCAAGCTGACCTATCAGGCTTATCTCCTGTTTGGCTTGTCCATCAGCTATGCCATTCCTCGGCTTCTGACCTGGGGAAAGGCCTTGTTTTGGAAGCTTTGCGCAGGCCTGGGCCTGGTTCTGGAGCTGATGACCTGTGGATATTTCCCCTGTGCCGTCTCCATGTGGTATGGCAATATCCTGGATAGGGGAGAGTACCGCTGTCTGGATGCCACAGCCTACCTGGTCAATGTTTATCCGGAGGACGCAGAGGCCATCCATTGGCTGAACGAGAATGTGGAGGGAAATCCCATTGTTCTGGAGGCCAACGGGGACAGTTATAGTCAATATTGCCGGGTTTCAGCCATGACCGGTCTGCCTACGGTGCTGGGGTGGTATGTTCACGAGTGGCTGTGGAGAAATGATACGACGGATCTGAACCAAAAGGCGGCGGATATTCAGACCATCTATACCTCGAACAACCTGGAAGAGGTGGAAGACCTGCTGGAACAATACCAGGTTCGCTATATCTTCCTGGGAAGCTGTGAGAGGGAGAAATATGAGGATTTGAATGAATCCCTGCTGCTGCAGACGGGAACCGTCGTATATGGAGACCCTGCCTCGGGGAGCGCTTATATCATAGAGGTGAATCCCTGAGCCTGACCCAGGGAGGAAATGTGTGGGGAGGGGGAATTATGGATTTATTTGATTATGCGAAGGAAAAAAGTCTGGAAAAGGAGTCTCCTTTGGCTTCCCGTATGCGGCCTCAGACCCTGGAGGAGGTAGTGGGGCAGGAGCATATCATCGGTCCGGGAAAGCTGCTCTATCGGGCTATCCGGGCGGACAAGCTCAGCTCTTTGATCTTCTATGGCCCTCCTGGAACGGGGAAGACTACCCTGGCTCAGGTCATCGCCCATACCACCAGCGGGGAATTTGTCCGCCTCAATGCCACCACCTCCGGGAAAAAGGATATGGAGGAGGCGGTGAAGGAAGCCCAGAACCGCTTGGGCATGTATGGCCGCAAGACCATTCTCTTTATCGACGAGATCCATCGGTTCAATAAGAGTCAGCAGGACTACCTCCTGCCCTTTGTGGAGGATGGAACGGTCATTCTCATCGGAGCTACCACGGAAAATCCTTATTTTGAAGTGAACGGTGCCTTGCTTTCCCGGTCGGTGATCTTTGAACTCAAGCCTTTGGGGAAGGAAGCTATCTGCCAGCTCCTGCGCCGGGCCGTGACAGATCCGGTCAAGGGATTGGGTAGCTACCATGCTATCCTGGAGGAGGATGCAGAGAACTTTCTGGCAGATATGGCCGGGGGAGATGCCCGGGCGGCTCTCAATGCCCTGGAGCTGGGGGTCTTAACCACGGCGCCGGGAGAAGATGGCAGGATCCATATCGATCTGGAGACTGTCTCAGAGTGTATCCAGAAGCGGGTGGTACGCTATGATAAAGGGGGAGATCAGCACTATGATGTCATTTCCGCCTTTATTAAGAGTATGCGGGGCAGTGATCCGGACGCAGCCGTCTATTATCTGGCCAAAATGCTTTATGCGGGGGAGGATATCAAGTTCATTGCCCGCAGGGTCATGATCTGCGCTTCCGAGGATGTGGGAAATGCGGATCCCCAGGCCCTGACGGTGGCGGTGGCTGCGGCCCAGGCGGTGGAGAGGCTGGGAATGCCGGAATCCCGTATCGTGTTGGCTCAGGCAGTGACCTATGTGGCCTGTGCGCCCAAGAGCAATGCAGCCTATCTGGCTGTGGATGCAGCCCTGCACTCGGTGGCGAATCAGAAGACTACGGTTCCCCCCCATCTTCAGGACGCCCATTACAAGGGGGCAGCCGCCCTGGGAAGGGGCAGCGGCTATCTCTATGCCCATGATTTCCCCCATCATTATGTAGAACAGCAATACCTTCCCTCCGAGCTGGAAGGACAGACCTTCTATCATCCTACGGACAACGGTTATGAGGAGCAGATCCGGGCTTATCTGGCAAAAATAGGGAAGAAGCGGTAGAACAAGAGACGCTCGAGGGAGGATAAGAGTGAAGAAGACAGGATTTGACAATGAAAAATATCTGCAGATGCAGTCTTCCCATATCAGGGAAAGAATCTCCCAATTCGGGGGCAAGCTGTATCTGGAATTTGGCGGCAAGCTATTTGATGATTATCATGCCTCCCGGGTGCTTCCGGGCTTTCAGCCGGACAGCAAGCTGCGGATGCTGCTGCAGATGAGGGAACAGGTGGAGATCGTCATGGCCATCGGTGCCGCAGATATCGAGAAGAATAAGGTGCGGCAGGATCTGGGCATCACCTATGAGTCTGACGTCCTGCGCCTGATTGACGAGTTTCGAGGCATCGGTCTCTATGTGGGAAGCGTGGTTCTCACCCGTTTCCAGGGGCAGCCGGCGGCAGAGGCCTTTCAAAAGAGGCTGGAGCAGCTGGGAGTCAGGGTCTATCGTCATTATCCCATAGAGGGTTATCCCTCCAACCTGGCGAAAATCGTCAGTGAGGAAGGCTATGGGAGAAATGACTATATTGAAACAGACAGGGAGCTGGTGGTGGTTACCGCACCGGGTCCCGGCAGCGGGAAGATGGCCACCTGCCTGTCCCAGCTCTATCATGAGCATAAAAGGGGGATCCGGGCCGGATATGCCAAATTCGAGACCTTTCCCATCTGGAACCTGCCCCTGAAGCATCCCGTCAACCTGGCTTATGAGGCAGCTACCGCCGATCTGGACGATATCAATATGATCGATCCCTTTCACCTGGAAGCCTATGGGAAGACTACCGTCAATTACAACCGGGATGTGGAGATCTTCCCGGTCTTATCCGCTATGATGGAGACCATCATGGGGACCTGTCCCTACAAATCCCCCACAGATATGGGAGTAAATATGGCGGGAAATTGTATCTTCGACGACCAGGTCGTCAGCGAGGCCTCCCGGCAGGAGATCATTCGCCGCTATTATTCCGCCCTGTGCAGCCGTCGTAAGGGGCTTGCGGAGGACACCCTGGTCTATAAGCTGGAGCTTTTGATGAAACAGGCCGGAGTAAGTCCGGAGGATCGACCGGTCGTAAGACCTGCTCTGGAAAAGGAAGCCGCCACAGGCGAACCTGCAGCGGCCCTGGAGCTCCCGGATGGAAGGATTGTTACCGGACGGACCTCTGACCTTCTGGGTCCCTCCTCCGCCTTACTTTTGAATGCACTGAAGACCTTAGGGGGGATTGATGACAGCGTCCATCTGATCTCCCCCACCGTCATCGAGCCCATCCAGAGGCTGAAGACCGGCTGCCTGGGCAACAAGAATCCCCGGCTTCATACGGACGAGATCCTGATTGCCCTGTCGATCTGCGCCGCTACGGATCCCGTGGCGGAAAAGGCTTTGCACCAGCTGCCCAGGCTGAGAGGCTGTGAGGCTCATTCCACCGTGATCCTGTCCCAGACCGATGAAAATATCTTCCGCCGCCTGGGCCTTCCCATCACCTATGAACCCAAATACCAGATCTCCCGTCTCTATCACGTATAAACACCTGTCCGCCCCCCCACCCGATTGTAGAGGGGGCAGGGGCGGGGCCTGACCTGGTTTCAGAAACCAAGATCTTCTCCTACCATCACTATGGTGATGCGTCCCGGATGCCGGGACCGGCGGGTTACCACCACCTGGCAGCAAATGGATTCCTCCCCCTGGCAGTCACTGCACATACCGGTGGCTGCGCAGGGGGTTTTTAGCTGTAAACGGACACAGTTGGGGGGTGCAGCGGACTGGTGCACTCTTTGGATGGCAGCCTCTACATTTTGAGCTGCCTTATTCATACCGGTCACCACGATTACATGGGCGGGACCGTGGATCAGGCAGGCCACCCGATTGCCATTGCCGTCAATATTCACCAGCTCCCCCTCCAGGGTAAAGGCATTGGTGCTCATGAGGTAATAGTCGGAGCAGACAATCTGTCCATACAGGGCTCTGGCCTCCTCCGGGGTTTTTGCTGATTTGCGGTCAATACAGTGGTAGTTCCCCTGCCGGACCGCTGCCATCACCCCGCTCTCCTCCAGAGTCTCGGATCCTCCCCAGGCCACAGAGGCCCCCTCCGGAATTAATTCCTCTACCTTGCGGATAGCAGCGGCCGAATCCTGACAGTAAAAGGCCTCCATGCCCCTTTTCCTGAACTTCTTCACCATGGTCTCCCCCAGGTGAAGGTAACTTTCCTGCTTATAAGTCATACAAATACTCCTTTCTAAATGGATATCACTGTAACCATTATAACAATTACAAAAGCTTTTGCCACCGGAACAAACCATATTTAAGAGAATTTTAACCCACACAGGGGCTATATTATGGTAAAATGGCAATGGCGCAAGAGACAAAAGACGAGGAGTTTTATACTTTCATGAATATATTGTTTTTTATCATACCCAAGAGTGACGTTGCCTATATCTATGATGATTATTCCCTGCGGCAGACCATCGAGAAGATGGAATATCACAAATATACTGCGGTGCCTTTGCTCAATCGCCAGGGGATCTATATCGGAACTATTACCGAGGGAGATCTGCTGCGAACGGTGAAGGAGCAATATGACCTGAATCTCCACGATGCAGAGGATATGCCGATTTACAAGGTCAAGAGGCGGTGGAAGATCGATCCGGTTACCATTGATTGTGACATTGAGGATCTCATTTCCCTGGCCATGCGGCAGAATTTCGTTCCGGTGGTGGATGACAAGGGGGTTTTCATCGGGATTATTCCCCGAAAGGCCATCATCCAGTATTTTTATGAAAAAAGTGGTTTATCCAGCAAAAAATGCTCCCCATCATCGGGAATGTAGAGCCTGCCGGTGAAAAAGGCCTTGCCCTCGGCCAGGTATCGTTCCTTTCGGTGGGCCAGGTCTTTATCCTCCGTATGCCAGAGAATCAGGTTCTGAATCTGCAGATCCTGGGCCAGCTGGCAGGCATCCCTCACCGTGCTGTGATGCTTCTCATAGGGCTGGAAGCGGTCCCGCTCCCCATAGAGGCAGAAGGCCTCGTGGAACATCCAGTGGGCCTTTCGGAAGGTGTCCCTAAGGAAGTCCGGGCAGGGCTCATCCCCGGGAAATGCAAGGCGCGTTCCTGAGGGACTGGCGCACAAAAAGCCGGTTTGCTTGGCCTTGGTAGATTGGATGTCCAGGAAGGTAAAGGTATTGCCCAGAATCTCCAGGCTGGTCTGGTCTTCTACAATCCGGAAGAGAATGCGCTGGCCCAATTGTCTGCAGACCTTAGCTTGGAGGGTCAGCTGGCTGATGGTTCGAATGGCTTCCTCCAGCTCCTTATGGCAGTAGATGGTCAGACTTCCCTCATAGGTGCCCTTGTTCATGGCGGTGCCGATCATGCGGATGATCCAGGGCACCCCCAGAAGGTGGTCGCTGTGGGCATGAGTTACGAAGAGATGGTGGATGCGGTTCAGGGGGATTCTCTGATTCTCCAGGGCAGAGAGAATGCCATTGCCCCCTCCGGCATCCACCAGCAGATATTCCTGCCCCTGGCGCAGGGCAAAGCAGGTATGAAAGCAGTGGGTTACACTGGCATTGCCGGTTCCTAATACAATCAATTCTTCCATGGCTTCTAGTCTCCTTTCCCCCCTACTATACCCCATGCAGGCAGCTTTGTCCAGAAAGCCTGGTGTGCTGACCCTCACCGGTCCTATCCTTGGATTCGGTCTTGAGAAATAAAACATTTCGTTCTATAATGAAGGACATGAGAATTTAGCTGAATCGGAGGAATTATGAAGAAATTAATTGAACGGATTACGGAGGAAGCAGCCAAGGCCTTTACCCAGGCGGGATATGATGCTTCTTATGCAAGGGTGACGGTTTCCAACCGGCCGGATTTGTGCGAATACCAGTGCAATGGTGCTATGGCAGCCAAGAAGGTCTATCAGAAGGCTCCTCTTACCATTGCAGAGGATGTAGTTACCCTTATGAAGGATTCTGACCTCTTTGAAAGTGTGGAGGCGGTGAAGCCCGGATTTATCAATATCAAGCTAGCCAGGGATTTCCTGTCTGCTTATCTGCAGCAAATGTACGAGGATGAGAGATTATCTGTGGATACAGCGGCCAAGCCCATGACCATGATCGTGGACTATGGCGGCCCCAACGTGGCCAAGCCCCTCCATGTGGGACATTTACGGTCGGCGATTATAGGGGAAAGCATCAAGCGGATGGGACGGTTTCTGGGGCATAAGGTGATCGGCGATGTGCACCTGGGAGACTGGGGCCTGCAGATGGGGCTCATCATCACGGAGCTGCAGGAGCGGCAGCCGGATCTGCCTTATTTTGATGAGGATTATCAAGGAGAGTATCCGGAGGAAGCACCCTTTACCATCGGTCAGCTGGAGGAGATCTATCCGGCGGCCAGCGCTCGATCCAAGGAGGACGAGGCCTATCGGGACCGGGCCCTGGCAGCCACCCATGAGCTGCAGCAGGGAAGAAGGGGATATCTGGCCCTGTGGAACCACATTATGAATGTATCCGTCAGCGATCTGAAGAAGAATTACAAGAAGCTGGAGGTGGAATTCGACCTCTGGAAGAAGGAGTCGGATGCCCAGCCCTATATTCCCGCCATGATTCAGCAGATGAAGGATCAGGGTTATGCCTACGAGGATCAGGGGGCCTTGGTGGTAGATGTCAAGGAGGAGTCGGATACCAAGGAGGTTCCTCCCTGTATGCTGCTGAAGTCGGATGGGGCATCTCTCTATACTACCACGGATTTGGCTACGATTGTGGAGCGGATGAAGCTCTTTCAGCCGGATGAGATCCTCTATGTGGTGGATAAACGGCAGGAAATGCACTTTATCCAGGTCTTTCGCTGTGCCCGCAAAACAGGTTTGGTGGGGCCGGAGACCAGGCTGTCCTTCTTAGGCTTTGGCACCATGAATGGCAAGGACGGCAAACCCTTCAAGACCAGAGAAGGGGGCGTCATGCGGCTGGAGAATCTGATTGCTGATATCGACCAGGAAATGTACCGGAAGATCGTGGAGAATCGCAGCGTCAAGGATACCGACGCAGGCAGGACAGCGGAGATGGTAGGCCTGTCGGCTATTAAATATGGAGACCTGTCTAACCAGGCTTCCAAGGATTATGTCTTTGATGTTGACCGCTTTACCTCCTTTGAGGGCAATACGGGACCCTATATTCTCTATACCATTGTCCGGATCAAGTCTATCCTGGCTCGTTATGCAGAAGAGGGCAGACAGGCCAAGTCGGATCCCCTCCTTCCGGCAGCGAGTGACAGCGAGAAGACCTTAATGCTGCAGGCAGCAGCCTTTAACGGGGTAGTGGAGAATGCCTTTGCGGAAAAGGCCCCCCATAAGATCTGCTCCTATATCTATGAATTGTCCAATGACTTCAATCATTTTTATCATGAGACCAAGATCCTGACGGAGGAGAACCACCACCAGCGAGCTTCCTGGATTACTTTATTGGATTTGGTCAGAAGGATTCTGGAGCAGTCCATTGACCTGCTGGGATTCCAGGCACCGGAGCGGATGTAGAGGTCAGCTGCCCCCCCGGAAGGCGCAAGGGTTCGCCCGTGACAAAGGAGAGAAAGATTTTATGAAAGCAGATTTGATTTTATTTGACCTGGACGGAACCCTGACGGATTCCGCTCCCGGAATCACCCGGAGTGTCCAGTATGCCTTGACTTATATGGGAAAACCTCAATATTCCCAGCAGGAGCTGAATACCTTTGTGGGACCGCCTCTCTACCGGCAATTTATGGACTTTGCCGGCTTCAGCCGCGAGGAGGCAGAGAAGGCGGTGGCCAAATATCGGGAACGGTACAGCAAGATCGGTATCTATGAAAATGAGGTTTATCCGGGAATACCGGAGCTGCTGGCTTATCTGAAGGGGGCAGGCAAGCTTCTGGGGGTGGCCTCCTCCAAGCCCCAGGTCTTCGTGGAAGAGATCCTGCGTCATTTTCAGCTGAAGCAGTGGTTTGCGGTCATCGCAGGTGCCGAGCTGAATGGCTCCCGCATCGACAAGGAGGATGTGGTGGAGGAAGCCCTGCGTCTTAGCGGTTACCAAAAGAGCAAAGACCGGGTAATCCTGGTGGGAGACCGCAAGCATGATGCCCTGGGAGCTAGAAAATGCGGGATTACCTGCATCGGTGTATCCTATGGCTATGGCGGACGCCGGGAGCTGGAAGAGGCGGGAGCCGCCCTGGTTGTCGATAGGGTGGAAGACCTAAGGATGCTGGCTGGGGAGGAGATTGCCCATGAGACAAAAAGGGACAAGGTGGAAGCAATGTAAGGATATCTGTTACCCCACGGTCTTCCTTCTCCTTTGTATGTGCGCGGTTACTTTGGCAGTTATGATTGTGGCAGGCCTGGCGCTGGGATTAGAGAATCCGGATTCCCAACAGGTCTTGCAAAGGCTTCCTGGCCTGCCCTTGATCATCAATATCCTATTTTACGGAATCACCCTGATCAGCCAAAGGAAGCTTTGTAGAAATGATCAGCTGCGCTTTGGGGTCTATCACAGAAGATGGAAGGCATCGGGGATTCTGGCCGCCTGTCTGCTGACCCTATGCGCCGGTCATCTCTGGAGCAGTCTGATCGATCTGAGCGGTCTGGGGCACATATTTACGGCATATGCGGAAAGTGCGTCAAAGGCTTTTGAGGGGCAGAATCCCTTTCTCCTGCTGACCGCCACGGTATTGACAGGACCCTTGGCAGAAGAAATGATCTTCCGGGGCATGACCTATCGGCGGGCTAAGTATTATCTGGGAACCGGATGGGCTATGGGGATCTCCAGCCTTTTGTTTGGCCTCTATCATGGCAATGTCATCCAGTTCCTCTATGCGGCCGGGCTGGGACTTTTGCTGGCCGCCCTTTATGAGAGAAGCCGCAGCCTTCTGGTGCCGGTTTTGGCTCATATGACTGCCAATCTTTGGGCTATCTGCAGCGACAGCTGCCTGAGAAGGCTGGAAGAGGTCCTTCCTTCGGCCAGGATCCTCCTGCTGGTTGTAGAGGCTTTGGTGACCTTGGTGGGGATTGGCTGCTTGATGGCGGGGAAGGGAAAAGAGTGAATATAAGGGGAAGATATGAGCATTGAGAGAAAAAGACAATTTATTGATACTGCATATCGTATTTTGAAGGAAGAAGGGGTCAGTGCAATTAAGATTCGCAGGATTGCGGACGAGCTGAAGTGTACCAGTACGGTAGTTTATCGCTATTTTGATAATGTGAACCACCTGATAGCCCTGGCCTCCATCCGTTTTTTGAATGGTTATTTTGAGGATTTTAAGAGAATTACCGGGGATCCCAAGGGGATGAGTCATCCTTATGAATTGAATCTGGAGATCTGGGATTGCCTGGCCAGTCATGCCATGAAGAATATCGTGATCTATGAAAATCTATTCTTCGGCCAATATAAGGAGGAGCTGGGGGAGATTATATTTGAATATTACCAGATTTACCTGGATTCCGATGAAGAGATTTTTGATGGTTATACCACCAGCATCCTCTTTAATGATGATCTGGAGCAGAGGGATCTGGTCCTGCTACGCCGGGCGGCAGCCGCCGGGGAGATCAGCATGAGGGACACGGAGGCATTGAGTAAGCTGGAAACTTATCTCTTTCATGGCGTCCTCTTAAAATACAAAGACGAGGATCATCAGCCGGGGACGGCGGAAAAGGCATATGGGGAATTCTATGAGGTATTGCATAACCTGGCGGATAAGTACAGACAGAGAAAATAGATGAGAAGGGCCCCCAGGCGTTTGGCCAAATGTTACGAAAAATAAGACCTGTATTTGTGTAATTTTCCAAGACCAAGCAGGTTGATTTTTTGAATATAATATGTTATCATGATAACGTAAAGAACAGGGAAGGGGGAGTCCTTTAGATTCCTCTTCCGGAGGAAGCCTACGAAGAGTTTGTGGGAGTGCGTAGGAGGGAACACGCTGTGTAAGCAGAGGTTTGGGCGTTTTTGACACCAAAACCATCTTTTTGACGAAATAGTGGCGCTTAAGGCTTGGCGATAGGAACTTGCCTAGCCTTGGGCAGCTGCATATTTTTCAATCCACAATGTTATCGTGATAACATTTGTTACAGGGTCAAAAGCCTGAGCCGCGATATGAGAGAGACGCAAGGCCAGTCCCTTTGGGGGCATGACAGCGGTGGAGATTATGAGGGGGAGACTATGAGAGAAAAGATCAAAGAGAATGAGGTGCTTTTCATCTCGATTGTGATTGTTTTGGTATTTGTTTTGCTGGGGATCTTATTTCCCAATACTCTGGCGGCGGGAGCAGGGCTTCTGCTGGAGGGAATCACTGGGCATTTTGGCTGGTTATACCTCTTGGTGGTATTTGGCATGATCCTTTTTATGCTGGCCGTTGCCTTGAGTCCCTTGGGACGCTTGAAGCTGGGCAAGCAGGAGGATCAGCCGGAGTTCTCTGATTTCAAATGGTTTACCATGCTGTTTGGCGGTGCCATGGGAATCGGCCTGGTTTTCTATTCGGTGGCGGAGCCGATGATGCACTATATGGAGCCTTCCGTCGGCCAGGCCCTGACCTCGGAGGCCATGTACCAGTCTATGGTAGATACCTTCTTTCACTGGGGCGTGCATCCCTGGGTGATCTATGCTTTGGGTGGGCTGGCACTGGGCTACTTTGCATTCAAGAAGGGAAAACCCTTCCTGGTCAGTTCTGCCTTTGAGCCCTTGATTGGCAAGAGGGTCAATGGCTGGATGGGAAAATCCATTGATCTATTAGCAGTTTTTGCAACCGTTTTCGGGGTAGCTACCAGCTTGGGGCTGGGGGCAGTCCAGATTGTGGGCGGGCTGAGCTACATTTACGGGGTGAAGGCGGGAACCTTGCTTACCTGCGCCATCATCGGGATCATCACCATATGCTTTACTTTGGCCACCATTTCCGGCCTGCAAAAGGGAATGCAGCTGATAGCGGATATTAAGATCCGCCTATCTCTGGCCTTTATGATCTTTATCTTCGTCTTTGGCGGAGCCGTCTTCATCCTGGATCTTTTTACCAATACCATGGGAGGTTATCTGGCGGACTTTGTACGAAAAAGCCTTTGGATGGAAAATAAGGAATTTGTTTCGGAATGGACGGTCTTCTATTGGGCCTGGTGGCTGGCCTGGGCTCCCTTCTGCGGACAATTTTGTGCCAGGGTATCCAAGGGACGCACCATCCGCCAATATCTGCTGACGGTCAGCTTCCTGGCAGCCTTCTTCGGCTTTATCTGGCTGGCCATCTACGGAGGGGCGGCATTTCACCTGGACGCCGGCACGGGAGGGGCTATCGTAGAAGCCGTAAAGGCGGATTATACCACAGGTTTATTTGCCCTATTAAAGCAAATGCCTGCCTACCTGATTACGGCCCCCCTTGCCTTGGCTTTGATTGTATTCAGTTTCCTGGGATCTGCCAATTCGGCAACCTACGTGTTGGCTATGCTGACAGGACATGGCAATCTGAACCCGGGGAAAAAGCTGAGAGCCGGATGGGGGATCACCCAGGGGGCGGTTACCATTGTCTGTGTTCTGGCGGGGGGCACCTCCGTCTTGCAAATATTACAGACCACATCCGTTGTGGCGGCATTTCCTTATATGATTGTGATGATCCTTATGTGTATCTCCGTATGCAAGATTCTTGTCAAGGATGCCAGGGAGGAAGGCTTCCTGAAATAAGGAGTTTGGATGAGAAAAAGGAGAAAGGCAGCAGGGATCTCTCACATAAGACCAAGGGGTTACATGTGTATAGAAGGAGGAAAGAGTTACTATGAAGAGTCAACAGCAGTTAATTCACGAGGCATCTATTCGGATTTTAGAGAAGACGGGTATGTTTTTTGAACATCCCAAGGCCCAGCAGGTACTAAGAGACCATGGAATTGATGTGGATGAAAATGGGATTGCCCGCTTTCAGGAAGATCAGCTGATGTATTGGGTCAACAAGGCACCGCATGCTTTCTCCATGTTTGCCAGAAATCCGGAGCATAATATCTATGTAGGCGGGGATGTATTGAATCCGGCCCCCGGATATGGCTGTCCTTTTGTAGTAGACATGGAGGGAAATAAGCGGCAGGCTACCACGGAGGATTATATCCGCTTTACCAAGCTCTTCCACCAGCAGAAGTCCTTCCATGTCAATGGCGGTATTACGGTACAGCCCAGCGACTTGCCGGTCAACAACGCAACCTTGCTCATGTTCTACATGGCTTATCTCTATTCGGATAAAACCATGCTGACAGGAACGGCAGACGCAAGCCAGGTGAAGGCTATGATGGAAATGGCAGCGGCAGCCTACGGCGGCAAGGAAGAAATGATGAAATACCCCCGCCTGATTACTTTGATCAATACGGTATGTCCCCTGCAGCTGACCAATGTTATGACGGAGAGCCTCTTCACCTTCTGTGAATATGGGCAGCCGGTGGTCATCGGGTCTCTGGGACAGGCAGGATCCACCAGTCCGGTTACCCTTGCCGGAACCATGGCTATCTCCAATGCGGAGTGTCTGGGGGGAATTGCCCTGACGGAAATGATTCATCCGGGAAATCCGGTCGTATACGGCTGGGAGACCACAACCTCTGATATGCGCAGCGGCGCCACTGCCATTGGGGCTCCGGAGGGAGCGATTTGCTACAAATTCGCCGGATTGATGGCAGAATATTATGGGATACCCAACCGTGCCGGCGGCTGCCTGACGGATGCCAAGAAGGTGGATGCCCAGGCGGGTTATGAATCTATGATGACCTTCAACGCCTGCCGAGAGGGAAATACCAATTTTATGATCCATGCAGCGGGAATTATGGATGCCTACGCCAGCATGTCCTATGAGAAGACCATTCTTGATTTTGAGATCATTGATTATGTAACACGTTTGCACCGGGATTTTGAGATCAATGAGGAGACCCTTCCGGAAGATTTGATCGATGAAGTGGGACATGGCGGAGTATACCTGACCGAGGATCATACCTTTGAATATTGTCGGGTAGAACCCCTGACCCCGGAAATCTCCGTCAGAGGCACTACCTCCAAGCCCGGCACCCAGTTTGAAGATAATCTGCGGGCCAAGATGGAGCGTATGCTGCAGGAATACAAGCGGCCGGAGGTGGATCCCCAGGTCCTGAACAAGATGCATGAGATCCTTCTGGAAAGAGGGGTAAGCCAGGAGCTCATTGATAGGATCGACAACATGTAAACATAGTTACAGTGTCAAAAGCCGGAGTCCACGGCATGCTTGCGATGCATGGAAACGCATCATGAAAAAAGTGCTTGTACAGGCACTTT
Source organism: Coriobacteriaceae bacterium (assembly GCA_963649395.1). Lineage (GTDB taxonomy): Bacteria > Bacillota > Clostridia > Lachnospirales > Lachnospiraceae > Scatomonas. Next base: position 23,289 of record CAVJHW010000007.1, read on the forward strand.
TTTTATGCTATAATCCGATTGTTGCGAAAAAACACGTATGCGGATGGGAGGGACGGTGCCCCATATCCCGGGGTTTCCCGAACGCTGAGACATACGGAAGAATCTAACCAAAAGGAGAAAGACAATGAGTATTATTTCAATGAAGCAGTTGCTGGAGGCAGGCGTTCATTTCGGACACCAGACCAGAAGATGGAACCCCAAGATGGCTCCCTACATCTACACAGAGCGGAACGGCATCTATATCATCGACCTGCAGAAATCCGTAGGGATGGTAGATACCGCTTATCGCGCAGTGGCAGATATCGTTGCAGACGGGGGCACGATCCTCTTCGTAGGAACCAAGAAACAGGCGCAGGATTCCATCGCCCTTGAGGCAGAGCGCTGCGGAATGTTCTATGTAAATGAGAGATGGCTGGGCGGTATGCTGACCAACTTCAAGACCATCCAGAGCCGTATCGAGAGACTCAAAGAGATCGAGGCAATGCAGGAAGACGGAACCTTCGAGGTACTTCCCAAGAAGGAAGTTATCGCTCTGAAGAAGGAGCTGGAGAAGCTGCAGAAGAACCTGGGCGGTATCAAAGAGATGAAGAGACTGCCGGATGCTATCTTCGTAGTAGATCCCAAGAAGGAGAGAATCTGTGTGCAGGAAGCCCATGCTCTGGGCATTCCCCTGATCGGTATCTGTGATACCAACTGTGATCCGGAGGAGCTGGATTATGTCATCCCCGGCAATGATGATGCCATTCGTGCCGTGAAGCTGCTGGTATCCAAGATGGCAGATGCCGTGATCGAGGCTAGACAGGGTGAGACCGCTGAGGATGCCGTATACGAAGAGGCAGTGGCAGAAGACGCTGAGTAAATACCCATGGCGGCTAGCGCCGCACGAGATAGGGAGGTTATAGAAGATGGCTATTACAGCTGGAATGGTAAAAGAATTAAGAGAGATGACCGGAGCAGGTATGATGGACTGCAAGAAGGCCCTGACTGCAACGGAAGGAGATATGGACAAGGCAGTGGAGTTCCTAAGAGAGAAGGGACTGGCAACTGCCCAGAAGAAGGCCGGAAGAATCGCAGCAGAAGGTATCGTTATGCTGAAGGTTACCGACGATTGCAAGAAGGCTGTTGCGGTAGAGGTGAATGCAGAGACTGACTTCGTAGCCAAGAATGAGAAGTTCCAGGCTTATGTGGCCCAGGTATGTGACCAGGCGATGGAGACTCAGGCTGCAGATATCGATGCCTTCCTGGCGGAGCCCTGGAAGTTCGATACCAGCAAGACCGTGAATGAGGCTCTGGCCGGACAGATCGCCATCATCGGCGAGAATATGCATATCCGTCGTTTTGTCCAGGTAGAGGAGGCCAATGGTTTCGTTGCCGCTTATACCCACATGGGAGGTAAGATCGGCGTTCTGGTAGACGTGGAGACCGATGTAGTAAATGATGAGATCAAGGAGATGGGCAAGAACATCGCTATGCAGGCGGCAGCTCTGAAGCCGGTATATACCAGCAGAGACGAAGTGGCTGAGGATTATATTGCCCATGAGAAGGAGATCCTCCTGGCCCAGATCAAGAACGATCCCAAGGAGTCCAAGAAGCCCCAGAAGGTGATCGACGGCATGATCGCAGGTCGTATCAACAAGGAGCTGAAGGAGATCTGCCTCATGGATCAGGTATATGTGAAGGCAGAGGATGGCAAGCAATCCGTAAGCCAATACATCGCTTCCGTGGCCAAGGCAAACAGCGCCAAGATCACCGTCAAGAGCTTCGTTCGCTGGGAGACCGGAGAGGGTCTGGAGAAGAAGAACGAGGACTTTGCTGCAGAAGTAGCAAAACAGATGGGAATGTAAGTACCTCGGCGAAAAGTACGCAGATTAACGTAGTTTACAGACCGGCTTATACATGTATATAATACGAAAAATGAACGGGCAAGAATGGCTAAATGTCATCCTTGCCCGTTTTAATTTTACTGATTGATCACCAAGTCAACGTTTCTGTCTATACTGTAATCAGATCCCGGCTTCCAGGTATTTATTCGGGATATGTATAAGTTGATCTTTGCAACAGGATATTTTCCCAATCTCGTTCATGGCGTAGCACTCGGAGAATATGAATCTCTTTTGTTTCTTCCGCTATAATATAAAAAATAACAGATGGCGGAAAAGATTTTTTATGTATGGAATATCCTCTGTACATAATTTGAGTTCGGGGAAAGGCAGTACTGAACTGACTCAAATTCTGCATTTGTTCTTTAAGATCAGATTGAAAACGG